>DSCJ01000005.1 GCA_011049175.1 Bacteroidota bacterium
GTAATTTTTTAGCCTCTTTTATTTTGAGCCTGATAAAGTCAGTTTTTTCGTCAATGTTTATTGTCGGTAGGGCCCAGACTAAAAATAAAGGTGCGATAGCGGCGTGAGAAAATCAGCAAACCCGAAGTAGTAAAAAATTCTATTCTTATATATTGGGTTTAAACGATTCTTATCTGGTAAAAGAAGAATTCGACACCAACGATGAATTCAATAGCAAATATAACCGTTTCTTTAGGAGTGCTGTTTTATATGCTTTAAAAGTTTTTTTTAGAGGCAAACAAGTTGTTGTAGAGAATACTTATCACGAGGTTGGTCAGCAGGCTCATAGTAAATATTTTCCATGGCATGTAATTTATAAATTGGAACAGGAAGAACAAAATATATCATTTAATTGCAGGGAAATAACCTTTTTACCAAAAGACCATAGAAAATACCAACGTTCAAATATTATTCAACTTTGTGACGTGGTATTGGGCGTAAGCACAAGCATAATTCACGGCATAGAAAAAAGCAGGTCTTCTGGGTACAGAGAAGAATTAGCTAATCTTTATTCTGCCATCTTTAAAAGAATTATTGAAAACCCAAAGAATAAAAACAGTCGGTTTAAATATTACAATCGCATTATGATCAGTTTTTTCCCAAATAAAAAGACAGCACCTGATGATATAAGAAGGCTTGGTAATCAGTTTTATACGAAAAGAAAATTGTATTATATTGAAAAAAAATCTGGCCAAATGGAGTTGTTTTGAGCTTTTTTTCTGTTTAGAGCTTGCGCAAAGCTATCCTGAAGCGGTAGGTGGCCCCAATGGTCTAGACATCGATGATCTAACGGAGGAAGAGATAAAAATTATGGAGAATAATACGAAATGATCAAACGCATAATTAAAATCAAAAACTGCCCTTCCTTTATTGATTTCAAACCTGCAAGCAATTTACCGGAGTTTGCAAAATACAACCTTATTTACGGTTGGAACGGGTCGGGGAAAACATGCTTTTCTCGTATTCTCAGGTCGTTTGAGATGGGTGAAAATTATTATGATCACCCTGAGAGACGGTCAGTATTTGAATTAAAACTGGATAATGGATTATTGATTAGTAACAACGGTTTAAACGCGTTTAAGAACATTCGTGTTTTCAATAAAGATTTTATCGATGAAAGTGTCTTTTGCATTGGAGGCCCTAAACCCATTTTTTTTATAGGAAAGCAAAGCAAAGAGCAAAAAGTAAGGATTACTGCTCTTGATGAAGAACTTAACAAATTGAAACCAAAACTTGATAATAAAAAGTTGGAACTTGAAAAAGCAAAAAGAAATAAAGTTCAAACCATCCAAAGCAAAGCAAGGGCCATTAAAAACGCCCTAACAACTGCAAAACAAGACCATTATCGAAATTACGATCGCTCATATCTTGAAAAGTCAATCAGCAAGAATTCCAGGAAACTTGAAAATTCTGAACAGCTAAAATTATCAGCAGAACGTATCTCCGAACTCAATAAATCGATTCAGCAAACAAGCAGAGCAACCATCGATACCTTGACTATACCCAACTTTGATTTGTCGGAACTTGAAAAGCAAGTAAAAGAAGTTTTATCAAGAACTGTTACTTCACAGGTAATTGAAAAATTGCAAAAAGATCAGGAAGTAAACAAATGGGTGGAACAAGGGCTTCATATCCATAAAAGTAAATCTCTAGAATTTTGTGCTTTTTGCGATCAAATAATTCCACCAAGCCGTTTTAATGATTTGGAGAAACACTTTAGTGATGAATACCAGAGAATGATGGAATCAGTCAAAAATTTAAAAAGTAGATGTGAACCCCGTAGAATTGATCTTGATTTCCCGGAATCCTCACTGTTTTATGAGGAGTTTGTTGCTAAATATCTTGCGCAAAAGGGAAATGCTGAAAAAGCTATTAATTCGTTTAATGAAAAATTAGACTCAATTATCTCTGTTCTTGACCAAAAAGAGAAGAATCCTTTTTCCTCATTTTCATTAGAAGAAACCCCGCTAATTGAAACAAAATATATTCAAGAAATTAATAAAGTTATTGAAAAACATAACAAAAAGACTAAGTCTTTTGACGATCAAATTAATAAAGACAAGCAAGAGTTAGAGCTGCATTATATTGCCGAATTTTTGCCGATGTACAACGAACTGCGCACAAATATAGAAAACCTGGAAAAAGAATGCTCTGCTATTAAAACAACAATTGACGAGAAACAAACTGAAATAAAGACGCTCAGAGACAGATTGGTTAGTCATCACATATTCGCTCAGCAGATCAATAAAGACCTGCATTCCTTCCTTGGAAGAAGCGACATCCAGTTAATTGCAACGGAGGCTAAAGAGGGTTATAGTATTACTCGTAATGGCGAGACGGCAAAGAACCTTAGTGAGGGGGAGAAAACGGCTCTGGCTATCGTGTATTTTCTGGCAAAGATAAAGGAAGATGGCTTTGATTTGAAAAAGAGTGCTGTGGTAATTGACGATCCTGTTTCCAGTCTCGATTCAAATTCCATATTTCAGGCATTTAGTTTTATCAAAGAAGCTATCAAAGACGCTGGTCAGATTTTTATTCTTACACATCATTTTGATTTTTTTCGGCAGGTAAAAAATTGGTTCTCTCACTGCAATAGAAGCGAACGGGCGTATTTCATGATTGCCTGTAAGGAAGAATCGGGGAAACGAAATTCATCAATTTTAGAAATTGACAAGCTACTTTTAGATTATGAATCCGAATATCATTTCTTGTTTAGTGTTTTGTATAAAATTGCTAAAGAAAAAAATCATGATTTGGAACGAATTTATCCAATTCCAAATATAGCTCGAAAATTCCTTGAGAGCTTTCTCGCTTTTCGAATACCGCTTGGTATTAGAGTAACAAATATTTATGAGAGGTTAAAACGAATAGACGGGTTTGATGAAAAGAAAAAGGCACGAATCCACCGATTTGTAGAAACACATTCACATCCAAGATATGAAAGCGGTATTCAGGATTTCGATATGAGCATACTGGGGGAAACAACGGCAATATTGGAAGACTTAATGGAACTCGTTCGACATGAAGATGAGAAGCACTATGATTTTTTAGTTGAGAGTGTTATAGGGCAAAGATCTGGCTCATAGCATTGAGTTGCTGGAATGGGTGGTTAACCGACTGGTCTATGAACTCTACCTGCCTGCATCGCAAAGAGGAGCATCGCGGCAGGCAGACGGCCTGACGGAAGAAGAAATACGAATTGTGGAAGGGGAAAAATGAAATACCATCCCAACAAACCCCACCGCCCTGCCTTTCCGGAATCCTCCGTTTACCTGGACAGGTCCCGGTCTGTTGCCTGTATTTCCAGCCGGGCTGCCGGCAACCCTTCGGCTTCCGCCCGGACGCGGATCACCCCCGGGGTTCTGTGCGAACGTACGATCAGCAGGGCTTTCCCCTGGAACACCCGGCGAACAGGGGAGGTGAAACTTTCGTTGCTGAGAATGTCGGCGCTGCCTGTGCCGGCCAGGGATCCGGCGCCGGATACGGTGAATTTCACCCGGTGGCCGGCCCGGGGAACGGGTATCCCGTTCCTGTCGGTTACCTGTACGGTAATGTAGCTGAGGTCCAGCCCGTCGGCCCTGATGGTGTCGCGGTCGGCTTCCAGCACCAGCCGGCGGGGCTTTCCTGCCGTTACCAGCTCATGCCGTGCCACCACTTCTCCGTCGATCCGCCCTTCGGCTACAATCCGGCCTTCTTCCCAGGGTACTGACCATTCCAGCAGGCGGTGCATGGCAGGACCGAAATTCACCGGATGGTCGGGATCGTATTCCTCTGCCGTGTACCCCCTGATGTTTTTTGTATAATATTCCTGCGGTACCTGCCGGGTGCCTAACGACCGGCCGTTCATGAACAGCTCCACCTCATGGCAGTTGCTGATGGTGAGCAGCCTGACCGAATCCTTTCCTTCGTGGTTCCAGTGTGAGAACATGGGCTGGTAGCGGAGCTGTACCTCATTCCAGTACCGGGCGGTTTCATCGTCCGGATCGTAGGTGGTGATGTGAACCATGGGGTCGTCACTGAAAAGGCTTTTTATGTAGTATGTAAAGGGTTTCCAGTGATCGTTCCAGTCGATGATGCCGTTGGCCCACCCTTTGGCCGGCCAGCCGAACGATTCCCCTATGTAATCGGTTCCTCCCCAGTAGAAGAGTCCCACCGAGCTGCGGTGGTCGAAGTTGAACCATTCGTTTCCGAGGTTTCCCGCCTGGGCTTCGCTCAGCAGGAAGATCAGCTGGGGATAGTTTTTTTTGTCCACCGGCCAGAACTCTTCCCGGTAATTGATGCTGACCACGTCCATGTAAAACACCATTTCGGGCGGACCTTCCCGGTAATAATCGGGCGTGCGGTAAGCACCTCCTTTCCTGGAAGGATGCAATGCGCAGGTTACCTGCCGGGAAGGGTCGAGGCTTTTTACAAAGGCAGTCATCTCCTTCAGCCGGGGAACCCCGAAGCCGGCAGCCTGATCCCGCTGCTGGCGGGTCTCGTTCCCAACGCTCCACAGAAACACACTGGGATGGTTGCGGTCGCGACGGACAAAGGCTTCCAGGCTCTGCCTCCAGTGGTTGTCAAAAGCGTTTCCCTGCCCGAAAAACTGGTCGTCCCATTTGTCGAAGGCTTCATCCAGCACCAGCATGCCGTTGCGGTCGCACCATTCGAGGAGGTAAGGATCGTGCGGGTTATGGCTCAGCCTCACCGCGTTGCATCCCATGGCTTTCAGCCCTTCCAGCCGGCGGGCAATACCCCTTTCGAAGGCTGCTGCGCCCAGCGGACCCAGGTCGTGATGCAGGTTCACCCCTTTTATCAACACCTTCTTTCCGTTCAGAAGGAACCCCCGGGCGCGGTCGAAATGCAGCGAGCGGATGCCGAAGGTGGTTTCCATGCAGTCGATAACCTCACTCCCCTCCATCACGGTGGTTTTCAGGATGTACATCCGGGGAGAGTCCAGCTCCCACAGCCGGGGACCGGGAATGCGGACGGTTTGCCGGAAGGTGTAGCATTCTCCGCTGCTTACCGGCGCCACATCGGTTACTTCGGCCACTTTGCGCCCAGAAGGAGAGAATATTTCCGAAAGAAGGACAGTTTCCACGGGCTCACCCCGTTCATTTCTTACCTCTGACAGGATTTCTGCCACCGCTTCCTGTGGGGTGATCGACGGGGTGTGCACAAAGGTGCCGTGGTATGCCACATGAACAGGCGGGAGGATATGAAGCCACACATCGCGATAAATGCCTTCCCCGTTGTACCAGCGCGAGCTTTCCATATCGGTGTTGTCGTAGCTTACTGCCACGAGGTTTTTTCCCTGAACCGCTGCCCCGGTGATGTCGGCCTGAAAATTCATAAAACCGTTGAGCTGCCGGGCCACTTCTTTCCCGTTAAGGTATACCCGGGCATCGCGGTACACCCCCCCGAACTCCAGGAACACTTTTTTATCCTTAATATCTTCCCGTATAATCAGCTCTTTCCTGTACCAGCCCCGGGTGCGGGGCAAAAACCCGTTCTTCCGGTCGGCATTCAGGCTGTCGCGTACGAATGGCCCTGCAATGCTGGCATCGTGGGGAAGGTGCACGGTTTCCCATCCGGAATCGTCAAATGAAATTTTATGAGCTCCGGGATGCTCGCCCCGGGCATATTTCCAGTGGAAATTTTCCAGCCTGCTGATCCGTTGTCCTTTTGCTGTCAGTGAAAAGGTGAATGTCAGAATGGTGAGAAAGAAAACGGTGTGTTTCATGAATGCTTGCTTTGCAGTGCTTTTTAATTGATACTTTTTGACCCCTAATTAAACGATTTTATTCCGGAACTTTTTCATGGTCCCTGCCTGAATGATTATATTGAAAGTTCGCTGAAGGCAGGTTTTCCTGTCTGCAGCACCTGTTTATGACGAATACAGCTCAAACCTTTTATCTTATGAAAACGTCCATTTCCCTTTTGAAAAAGATCTTTCCGGTATTTTTTCCGGCTCTGTTGTCATTGACCCCATCCTGCGGCCCTGCCGGCGACGATGCCGGTGAAGCTCCCGGTGTGGCGGTTCTTCTGGTGGATACCGACCGGCCCACCGGCAATATCGATGTGAATTTGTACGGTCATTTTCTCGAGCACATCAACCATTCCGTGGTAGACGGCCTGTTTGCCGAACAAATCCGCGGACAGGGATTCGAGGGGGATGATTTTACGGAATACTGGGAACCTTTTGCCGAAGACGGGGAAGTGAGTGTGGAAGATATCCCTTTTGAGAACGGGGAAAAGAGCATTCGCCTGGAGGCCCGTGGTGGCCGCGCCGGGATACGGCAGAACCGGGTGTTCATCGAAAAAGATGCGGTATATGATGGCTATCTCTGGGTCAGCCTCCTGGAAGGAAAGCCCGATTTATCGCTGGTAGTCAGGCAGAACGGTGGCGAGTTGCTGGCTGAAATTTCCCTGCAGCTGAAGGGAGATGGCTGGCAACGACTGGATTATGCATTTACCGGTGCGGCTACCGATACTTCGGCTGTGGTGGAACTGACAGTGTCGGGGGAAGGAGTTGTTCTGGCCGATTTCTGGTCGCTGATGCGCAAAGATTACCGGGAAAACGGGATGATGCGACCCGACCTGGTGGAAGCCCTGCAGGGACTGAAGCCTCCCTTCCTTCGCTGGCCCGGCGGGTCGTATGCCTCGGTATACCGCTGGCAGGATGGCATCGGGCCTCATGTGTCGCGCAAATACCACCCGAACGAAATATGGGGTGGGTATTCCGATTATTACGGTTTCGGTACGGAGGAATTCATGGAACTGTGCCGGGTGCTTGACACCGATCCCATGGTGGTGCTTCCGGCCACCGGAACGGAACCTGAAAAGGTGGAGTATGCCATGAACTGGGTGCACTACCTGCTCGACCCGCCCGCCACCGAATGGGGAGCCCTGCGGGCTGCCAACGGGCATCCCGAACCCTATGCGGTTCCCTATATACAGATCGACAACGAGCCCATGAACCATGGCCTGAGCCCGGAGCAGTATGCTGAGATTGTGAATGTGTACGGGAGCCGCCTGCGTGAAATCGCTCCCAATGCAAAGATCGTTGCCTGTGGGCAGAAAAGGTCGAACGACCTGAGCTGGAGCCGGAAAGTGATCGACCTGGCCGGGGAACATTTTGATATACTGGGCTGCCATAACTACGAATATGAAAGCGAGAATTTCCAGACCGGACTGAAACGTATCCGAGATTATTTGATCCAGCTCAGGGATTACGTGCGCCAGTCTGATCACCCGGATATCGAGGTGACAGTACTGGAGTGGAACCTGAGCCGTACCTACGACTGGAGGGCTGGCCTGCATGCCGCCGGAAGCCTGATCCTGTACGAAAGCCTGGGTCCGGAACTCACCATGAGCTGTCCGGCGCTCCTCATGCGAAACACCACCGACGACCCCACCTGGAGCGCATTCATCTACCATGACCATGTTTCCTGGTTCCCCGGATCGGGTTACCTGGCCCAGAAACTGTTCCGCGACCATTATGCCCCGCGCTACCTGTCTTATACTTCCGGGACATTCAGCGATATCGAACGCAGGCGGGTGTTTCTGGACCACATCTCCACCATGAAGCCCGAAGGCTGGGTCCCGGGAACGGTTGATGCCATTGCCACGGCCGGTGATGACGGACGGCGCGTGGTGATCAAGGCGGTGAATTATGAGAACCGAAAAAATCTGCTATTGACCCGCCTGGAAGGATCGTCCCTTCCGGAGGAAGCGGCGGTCAGTGTGTACCGGTTGCAGGCCGGCTTGCATGAGGCTGCCTCGCTGCAGGAACCAGACAGGATTGCTGTGGAGGAGGAAACCATGGACTGGTCGCGTGACCTGAGCTTCGAACTGCCTCCGTATTCGGTGATGGTGGCAGAGATTACCTGGTAGGAAGGATCAGAGATCTATAAAGTCAAAATCCACCCCGCCGGGTTGGATATAGATCTTCAGATACCCTGCATTGGGGCAATCATCACTCAATGCATCCATAATGATATGGGTGGTTTGGCCCAGATTATCGGTATTACGTTTATGGTCGTGGGCGGTGACCACCATTTCCACCCGGTGCCTCAGGAACAGGTCTAGCAATACCCGGATCTCTTCCACGAAAGGGTTGGTGCTGGTTGTGGGCCTCAGGCGGAAAATGTTGTTGTGTGTGAAAACCATGCAGAACCGGTAATTTTCCCTCCGGGTTTCCAGGATGTTTTTCAGCCAGGCCAGCTGATCGGTCCCCAGCGTTCCGCCACCGGAATCCAGGCAGAGGAACAGATCGCTTCCAGCCGGTGTATGGATTACGAAAGCATAGGTGGAGAAGCCGAAGATCGAATAATACTGTTTCCAGCCGTCGAAATACAGATCGTGGTTTCCCACAAGGGGAAAGGTGAGCAGGGTTTCCTGATCGGGTAGAAGGGAGGCGAAGGTCTCATAATCGGCCTGGTGGCCCGTGGTCAGGTCTCCCACCATTACCGTGGCGGCCGCGCCGTCATCCCGGGCTGCCTGAAAGAAGGTATTCAGGTTTTTTGTCCCACCCACGTGCGAATCGCCCATGGTATAGATTAGGTAGTTGTTTTCGGTGAGGAATACCTCGCGTACGGGATGGGCCCGGTTCCAGGTCATGGATTGGTTAAAACGCTCATTTACCGTTTCATAGGAAGAAATAAACCCCCTGAATTCGAATTTCTCGCATGCCGGCAGTATGGCCAGGGTAATAAGAAGGCAGAGGCATGTCAACCGGTATTTCATAGTTCCCATTTGATTCCTGTTCTGAAGAAATAACCAAAATAGTTTGCGCTGATATTGAATATCCCGGCACTTTTGTACCACGAATCCAGGAAAACGGTCAGTTCCGGTCGTATCAGGTACTTTATTTGCAGGTTGAAAAGCGGGTTGGTGGACTGATTGATCATATACTCGTCGGTGTTTGTACATGAAAGGCCTATATTCCACTGATGGTTGTGTGGTTTCAGATACCCGCTGAATGTATAGATCAGGTTGAAATTTTCCCGCAACCGGCTGTCGGCAGGCTCCGTATCATAGATTTCCCGGGCATGGCGATTCAGGGCATAGGTTTTGAAATTGGTCCCCAGTTCGAGGAAAAAATGGTCCCATTTTTTTGTATTCACGGCCAAACCCCAGTTCGTTTCCCTCATCAGGTCGGAAAACCGGTTGAGGATGTAATGTCCCTTAACGTCTACAGGGAACCCCTGAACGGGGAAACTCCTTGAGCCATGAACATGTACGCCCGTCAGCACGTTGCCCGGGTTGCTTATCATCCCGAATTCCATGTGGGCGGCCAGTACGTATTGATTCAATCCGTACTCCAGCCCGGTGGAGTGCATCAGGAATGTTCCCTCCGATGCATTGTTGCTGCCTGCCTCGAAATACGAACGGACCAGCACCTGGGCCCCGGCTCCCGGGAACAGGCTGAAAAATGCCAGGGCAAACAATGTTTTCATCATATACAGCAGGTTTTCGTGAAAGCAACACAGGTTAATCAGGGATGAACCGGAAAATCTTTTTTCATATATTTCCCAAACACAAGGTAGTCGAGTGAACCATATCCGCCCCCCCGGATCAGCAGGTACAGGCTTCCCAGTAACATGGCCCAGTCGGTTCTGGCGGCATGCATCATACTCCAGAATCCTTCCGTATGAAGAATTTCCAGTTTCGTGGTGAAAAGGGCCACCAGCATAATAATCACCAGAGGTATGCCGGCAAAGCGTGTAAGAAAACCCAGAATGATCAGAACTCCGCAGATTATCTCGAAACCACCTGCAACACCTGCCAGCAGCTCAGGGGCCGGCAGGCCGATGCTTTCAAAACGGCCGGCGCCTCTGACCGCAGGGAAAAGAAATTTCTGAATCCCTTCGGAAAGGAATACCACCCCAACCATCAGGCGGATCAGGAGGGTGGCTTTTTGCCGGTCGGTTTGCAGGAATCTGGTGAACATCGGTTTTTTTTGTTGCCGGATGAATCAGAGAAATCAATCAGCGAATGAACGTTAACCCACGACACTGCGTTGCCTGATCAGTGAGATATTTTTCCTTCCGTAAACAGAAATTCCTTCAAATGGTCATCCCATCCTTTCATATTCCGGCGCAGCCATTCCAGGGTCATGCAGGCATGCTCGATCTCTTCCACCATGTTGTGTTCCAGGATGCTTTTCAGGGATTCGTCCGGTTCAACATCAACCCGCTGATTATACCAGTCTACGGCTTCAATCTCTTCCTTGAGGCTGTTCAGGGCCCGGGTCAGGCTTCTGGCCTGTTTACTTAATTCTTTGGAAGGTTCTTGATAATCGCTCATAGTTTTCAATTTTTATATATGTAAAGTCTTAAAAATAAGAAATTTTCAGATCGTAGCCATCCGTTTTTCCTTCTTTGTGCAAATTCCCGGGCTATAATTCTTCCGGGAATACCATTAAGGAAAACGCCGGCCCGTTACCTCAGTCTTTCCAGTATACTCCTTTCGGCAGTGAACACCGTCCCGTGCCGGGTGCCTTCGGGAAAGCTGATCAGGTGGGATATGTCTTCCCAGTGCACCAGGTCGCCTGAAAAAACCGCTCCCATGCGGTGCCGGGTGTATTGATCGAAAAACACGAGGGTCCCCGTATCGGTTTGCAGGGTGGTGGGTCCTTCCACCCATTTATCCGTAATGGGTTCCGAGGCCTGCGACCAGGGTCCCATCGGGTTATCGGCCGAGGCTATCCGGATATTCTTTTCGGGTTCGGGATACCTGGTCTCATCTTTCAGGAACATTACATAGCCTTCGTCAGTGGCCATAATAGTGGCATCGATCACATTGAAGCCCGGATCATAGAACAGCCGGGTTTCGCTGAATGTTTCAAAATCGCTTGTGGTGGTACAGTACATCCGGTGGTTGTAATCGTTGTCGCCGCTGTGTTCGGTTTCCGGGAACCGGCCGGGAATGGTGGTGGCCCAGATGATGAGGTACCGGTCAGAGGCTTCGTCGTAAAACAGTTCAGGGGCCCAGCAGTTCAGCGCTTCGGGCTCGTGTTCCATCACCGGGATGTATTTTTGGTCCGACCAGTTTAGAAGGTCGGACGACCTGGCATATCCTATTCCTTTCTCATTCCAGCTTACGGTCCATACCATGTGGAACCGGCCGTCTCTTCCCCGGATGATGCAGGGATCGCGCATCAGTTTATCCTGACCTGCCTATGGTGTCAGAAACGAAGTGTTGTTGCGCAGGGCAGCCCAGTTCAGGCCGTCTTCACTCCAGGCCAGGTGCAGGCCGTCTTCTCCGTTTCCTGTAAAGTAGGAGAACAGGTACACTTCAGGCTCGGGGGAGCGGCATCCGGCTATCAGCAGGGCCGGCAAAAGGGCATAGAGCAGATTCTTTTTCATGGTTTCTGGTATGGATGTGATAACCATCTGTTTTCCCGTACAAGATAATCATTTCCCTGTTATTTGGTTTTTTTCGCAGGAAGTCATAATATTTGTTGTGAATTGCCCCGGATATGTGAAAATGTTACTGATAAAGAAAGGGAAAAAATGAGCGAAACGGTAATAAAGATCTATGCAGTGCAGGGTCTGTTCCTGTTTGTGCAGGAAGAAAACCTGTCACCCGAAGCCCTGGAAAACTGGAAGGAACATGGGATAAAAGCGGCTCTGGCCGTTCCGGGAATGGATTGTACCGGCAACGGGCCGGGTGGAAAATATCAACCTTTTACCGATGTGTGCCTTTCCGCCGGGAAAGATACAGAGTTGACGGCAGAAGAGGTTTCCCGGTTGCTGGCTTCGGCGGTAAAGAAACTGAAACTTCCGGCTGAAAGAACAGTGGTTATATCCGATCACCCGGCCATGATCGGCGCAGCAAGGGAGAAGGAATTTGCCATGCAGATAGGGCTGGCCGGGGAGGGGAGCGCCAGGCGTCCTTTTTACGACCAGGGAGCGCATCTGACAGTGGAAAACCTTCGTGAGGTGGCTCTTTACGAGGAAGGGTTGCACGAATTGGGTTTTTCACAGAGCATTCCGGGGGTGTTTGAAGCCTATTCCGACCTGCGGATGATGTTCGGGAAAAGAAAACCGGTGTTCTTTTTCGATTACGACGGCACGCTTTCCCCCATTGTCAGTGATCCGGCAGAAGCGGTTATGACCGAGGGAATGCAGGAGTTACTGAACGATCTGGCCAGGAAATTCCGGGTAGCCGTGATCAGCGGCAGGGATATGGACGATGTGAAAAAATTTGTGGGGCTGGATAACATCATTTATGCCGGAAGCCACGGATTTCGCATTGCCGGACCCGACGGGCTGTTCATGGAACAGGAACAGGCAAAGAAGCTGAGGCCCCGCCTCGATGAAATGGAAAAAAAATTTCGCGAAACACTCGAAAAGCAGATACGTGGGGTACAGGTGGAGAGAAAGCGTTATGCCATTGCCATTCATTACCGCAATGCCCCGGATCATGCGCCGGAAGAAATTCACAGGCAGCTTGAAACCCTGCTGGCCGGGGATCCGGAATTTACCACAGGCACAGGCAAAAAGATCGTGGAAGTGAAACCCTCGCTCGACTGGCACAAGGGGAAAGCCGTGGAATGGATCATGCAGGAACTGGGCCTGGCAGGTTCAGCCGGTCATGTGGCGGTGTATGTGGGCGACGACATAACCGATGAAGACGCTTTCCGTACCCTGGCCGACGACGGCATCGGAATTCTGGTGGGGGAACATGATCAGCCTTCGGCTGCCCGCTACCGGCTGCGCGATACCGAACAGGTGAAACAGTTTGTGTATTACCTCAAATCGGTCTGGTTCGATAAAACCTGATTACGAAGGCCCTTTCCTGTTACAACGGTCTATTTCTTATTGCGGAAAATGTTGTTGTAGAAATCGTACAGGGCCTTTTCGGCATCCAGACTCATGGCCTGGCTCAGATCGGCTTCCGGCGCCTCCCTCACGGCATCGGATTTCATATCGATCCTTGCCTGCTGGGCCACATAGCTGATCTCTCCCACAAATTCGATAGGCAGCATGACCTTTTTGCTCCAGGGCAACCAGTTGCTGGTATCCACAATCAGGTATACAATCTGCCAGTCGTCATCGTCAACGATCAGATCTTCCACGTGGCCCAGGGTACCGTCCAGGGTTTTGATGTGGTATCCGGTCACTTCTTCTGTACTGCGCAAACGGGTATCCAGGTCGTCCTCGTTCACGATCTTCACAGGGATATGCATGGGCCTGGGCGGATAGAACATGTTGGCGCCTGCCGGTTCCATGGGCCAGTAGTTCTCAACGCGGTAATGTTTGTGCAGTTCCGCCTCATATTTTCTGGAAACGGGCATGTGTTCCTCCGGATCGGGGCATGATTCGATGTTTTCCCGGGTAAGGCTTACGGGAAACTTCCGGTTCTTCCAGTCGGGATCTTTCAGGAAAATCCGGGGGATCAGCACCCGGTTCTTGTTGAACCAGCTTCCCCAGTCGGCTTCCAAATACCGGATGATCCAGCTTTCCTCGTCAAAAAGGAAATCCTTTACCTTTCCTTTTGGTCCGTCCATTGCTTCGATGGTAAACCCTGTCAGGTCTTTTACACTGCGTTTCATATCTCATTTATTTGTGTTAATAAAACAAAGAAAGGGGCAAATGCCTCCATTCTAAAGGGTTATTGCTAGTGTTCGACAATAAATGAGATTTTTGCATTGACGGCATAGGAAACGATCTTGTCGTTTTCCACCTTGGCGTTCATGTGTTTGATGTAGATCGATTGAATGTTTTTAACGGTCCGGGCTGCTTCTTTTACAGCATTCCCGGTTGCTTCGGTAAATCCTTTTTCGGATGTTCCGATCACTTCAATTACTTTTACCATTTTCATGATTTGTTATTTTATAAGGTTAATTTGCAATTGCTTATAATAAATTAAATGATTTCAGGCAAGTTTTACCGGAGGTCTTTGTAAAAGATATTGCTGAACAGGGAATTTTATAACAATCTGAATATATTTGGAATGAATAAGTTCTGAAAATATACGGGTCAACCTTACTTTTACTATGAAAAACAGGAAACAGGCCTCACATAATATGGACCACTGGACATTGAAATACACTGGATGGGACCCGGAGAAACAGCCCCTGCGCGAAGCCCTGTGTACCCTGGGAAACGGGTTTTTTGCCACCCGGGGTGCCGCTGAAGAAGTTCCCGGTAATGAATACAATTATCCCGGAACCTACCTGGCCGGAGGCTACAACCGCATGACTTCCCGCATTGCCGGAAAAGACATTGAGAACGAAGACCTGGTAAACTGGCCGAACTGGTTGTTTCTTACGTTCCGGCCTGCCAACGGGCCCTGGCTAGATCTGAACAGGGTGGAGGTGCTGGAATATCATCAGGAGCTGAACCTGAAAAATGGGCTCCTGAGCCGCAAAATGAAGATAAGGGACGGAAAAGACCGGGTGACCTCCATCATCAGCCGGCGGATGGTGAGCATGAACAATCATCATGAAGCGGGGCTGGAATGGGTGTTCATTCCCGAAAACTGGTCGGGCCAGGTCATATTCCGGGCAGGAATCGATGGAGATGTTATCAATAACGGTGTGGAAAGGTACCGTACCCTGGAAGGGAAACACCTGGAGATAGAAGAAAAAGGCATTGCCGAAGATCATATCCAGTACCTGTCGGCCCGAACCCTCCAGAGCGAGATCAAGGTATCCATGAGCTCGTGTGTGAGGCTGTTCAGTGAGGAAAAAGAATGCAGTGCCGAAAGGAAACCGGTGCGGAAGAAACATTTTGCGGGAGAGGATATCCGGCTGGAATGTACCATGATGGTCCCGGTGAGGGTGGAAAAGCTGGTGGGTGTATACTCGTCAAGGGATTTTGCCATTGCCGACCCGCTGACTGAGGCACTGGAACATATCAGCCGGGTGAAGGATTTCAGGACCCTGCTGGATAACAGCCAGATCAGCTGGGAGGAGATATGGGAAAAATGTGATATCAAAATAAAGAACCGGAACGGGGGAGAGGAACAGATGATTGTTCGACTGCATATTTTCCACCTGTTCCAGACCGTCTCCAACAACAGCATCGGGTTCGACATCGGGGTCCCTTCCCGCGGCTGGCACGGGGAGGCGTACCGGGGACATATTTTCTGGGACGAGTTGTACATTTTCCCATTCATCAACATGCACTTTCCCCAGCTTGCCCGGTCATTGTTGATGTACCGCTACAACCGCCTGGCACGGGCCGTACACGATGCCCGGGAGAAAGGGTTCAGGGGTTGCCGGTTTCCCTGGCAGAGCGGCAGCAACGGGAGGGAAGAATCGCAGGTGATCCACCTGAATCCCGAATCGGGCCGGTGGATTCCCGACAATACCCACCTGCAGGTGCATATCAATGCGGCTGTGGCTTTTAACGTGTGGCAGTATTACCAGAGTACCATGGATATCGAATTCCTGCTTACCTACGGGGTCGATATTATCATGAACAATGCCCTGTTCTGGTCGTCCCTGGCTGAACTCGATTCACGTAAGAACAGGTATGAGATCAGGGGGGTGGTGGGGCCGGATGAATACCATACCCGCTACCCCGGATCGGATGTGCCGGGGCTGCATAACAATGCCTATACCAATTTTATGGCTGTGTGGGGGTTGCTCAGGGCCCTGGAGATCGCAGAAATGGTGGATGATGAAACACTGACGGCCATGCAGGCGCGTATCGGGTTTACGGAGGAAGACCTGGGACGCTGGGACGAGATCACACGGAAAATGTTCATTCCGTTCGATAGCAACGGTGTGATCATGCAGTTCGAAGGCTTTGACGAGCTGGAGGAGCTCGACTGGAAAAAGTACCGGTCGGAATACGGCGATGCCATTCGTCTGGACAGGATCCTGGAAAAAGAAAACGATTCGGTGAACCGCTACCGGGCCTGCAAACAGGCCGATGTGTTGATGCTGTTTTACCTTTTTTCATCGGAGGAACTGGAGCAGGTGTTCGGCCGACTGGGATACGATTTCAAAGCTTCGGATATTCCCGGGAATATCGAATATTATCAGGCCATTACCTCGCACGGATCTACCCTTAGCCGGGTGGTGCATTCCTGGGTGTATGCCCGGGTTGACAGAAACCGGTCGTGGGGCCAGTTGAACAGAGCCCTGCGGTTCGATATCGAGGATGTACAGGGAGGAACCACATCCGAAGGGATACACCTTGGGGCTATGGCCTGTTCAGTCGACCTGGTGATGCGGGGGTATTCGGGTATGGAGATCCGCGATAATGTGTTGTGGTTCAACCCCAGGATTCCGGAGGGTCTGAAAGAGCTTTCGTTCCATGTACGGTACCGGGGCCACTGGATCAGAATGGAGATCACGCAAACGAAACTGAAGATCGATTTCAGGAAAGGATGGGCCCCGCCGGTGGAGATCGGTATCAAAGGGAAAAAAATGCTTTTCCGGGGGAACGAATCGAAAGAATTCAATATCGGATAGGAGCCGGTCGTGCGTTCACGCCGGCCGGCATGCACACAGCTTGTGCCTGGAATAATGCACCATGTGCATGTCTTCTCCGTTTATATGCCGGTTGTAAGAATCTTTTGCCTTTTTCATGATAGCATGATTAGGACCGTTTCAGCAATTTTTTCAGTTCATTCCAGGGGCTGGTATTGATCACGTCGTCTTTTTCCAGCCAGCCCCGGCGGGCCTGTGCCACCCCGTATTGTATGTTGGCGAGCTGGCCGGTGGTGTGGGCATCGGTCGATATAGCCAGCTTCAGTCCCATTTCCCGGGCCATCAGAATATACCGGTCGTTGAGGTCGAGGCGGTCGGGGTTGGCATTTACCTCCAGAAAGCAACCCTGTTCCAGGGCTTCTTTCATGATCTTTTTCAGATCGATCTCATAAGGACTCCGTTCATTGATCAGCCGGCCGGTAGGATGTCCAAGAATGTTGAAGTAGGGATTCTCCATGGCCAGCAATACACGGTGGGTTTGCTGCTTTTTTGAAAGGTTCCGGTGATAATGGATGGAACAGATCACCAGGTCGAGGTCTTTCAATACTTCGTCGGGCAGGTCGATGGAGCCGTCTTCCAGGATATCCGCCTCGATGGATTTGAGGATCCGGAATTTATTTATTTCTTCGTTCAGCCGGTCAATTTCTTCCATCTGTTCGCGGAGGCGCTTTTCATCCAGCCCATGTGCCATGGCCACTTTTTTCGAATGGTCGGTTATGGCCAGGTATTCGTACCCCTTTTCCCTGGCGGCAGAAGCCATTTCCCTGATGGAAAAACGGCCGTCGGTGGCATTGCTGTGGGTGTGCAGGTCGCCCCGGATATCGTTTTCCGTTATCAGGCCGGGAAGCTTGTTTTCCCTTGCGGCTTCGCATTCTCCGCGGCCTTCCCTCAGCTCGGGCTCGATGAACCGGAGCCCCAGCTTCCGGTATATTTTCTCCTCGGTTTCCGAAACCAGGTTTTTCTTGCCTTTGAAAAGGCCGTATTCGTTCAGTTTGAGGCCCTTTCCCCGGGCGATCTTCCGCAGGGCAACGCTGTGCTCCTTCGACCCCGTGAAATACAACAGGGCCGATCCGTACGATTTTTTTTCGACCAGCCTGAGATCGACCTGCATGCCGCTTTTCAGCCTCACCGACAATTTTGTTTTTCCCGATGCCAGCACATCGGCAGTTTCTTCATAGTTTTCCAGGTGTTTCATCAATGGTTCCGGCTTATCCCCCGTAGCCAGGATATCGATATCGCCCACGGTTTCCTTTCTCCTGCGGTAGCTTCCGGCCACCACCACCTTATCCGCTTTATCCGACAGGTGTTCCAGCAGGGGTGCCACAATTTCTTCGGCCTCGACCAGTTTGCAGCGGCCCGAACCTCCTTTTTCCGAATATTCTTCGATTTCCTTCAAAATGTTTTTCACCGTCTTTTTGCCGAAACCTTCCAGGCTGGCTATTTTCCCATCCTTTGCCGCTTTTTGCAGTTCATCGATCGAGGTGATATGCAGTTTGTCGTACAACAGTTTGGTGCGGCGCGGACCCATCTGTTCCAGTTTCATGATGTTTGTAAGGGAAGAGGGAAGCTCTTTCTTCAGCTTTTCCAGTTGTTCGAGCTTTCCGGTCTCTGCCATTTCCACGATTTTTTCCGCCAGGCTTTCCCCGATGCCGGGCAATTTTTCGATTTCCTCCGGGTTTCCGGCCAGTTCGGTAATATTCTTCGACAGGCCCGAGACGGTGCGGGCTGCATTGCGGTATGACCGGATGCGGAACTGGTTTTCATCTTTGATCTCCAGCAGGTCGGCTACCTCATTCAGGATAGCCGCAATCTGTTTGTTGGTAACGGGCATAGGGGTGAGTTTGCTGGCGGTTGGGCCGCCGGGTTTATTTTTCCATGAGAGAAATCAGGGTTTTTGCATTTTCTGCTGCATGGGCGTGTATGTCGTTGTTAAAGAAGGCGTACAGCGTTTCCAAACGGTGTTTCTTTTCCATCTGTGTCAGCTTTTTTTTCCAGTGTTCCAGTTCATTTTCCCCGTAAAAGTGGTCGTACCATTGGTTTGTCCCGTGAAAGCGCAGATAGGCCGTGGGGGCTGTTACGTGTACCTCTTCGGGAAGGTTGCCCGGAGCAGACAACATGCAGAAGGCCAGGCCCGAATTCCGCATCAGGTGGTATACCTTCGGGTCGAACCAGGAGAGATGGCGGAATTCGATCACATGAACGATCTGTTTGTCGATCAGTCCGGCGAAATGTTCCAGTTTGGGAAGGCTGCAATGCAGGTTTCCCGGAAGCTGCCACAGCACACAGGCCAGCTTGTCTTCCAGAGCATTGAGGGAGCGCTGGAAGGCATCCATCCGTTGTTTGAAAGCATTGTCGGCTTTCAGTTTTTTCATGTGGGTGAAAAAACGGTGAGCTTTCACGGCGAAGCGGAAATGGGCCGGTGTGCAGTTTTTCCATTTTGTTAGTTCTTTTTCCGATGGCATGTTGTAAAAGGTGTTGTTGATCTCCACCGCAGGGAAATGTTCCGCATAATATTCCAGCCAACGGGAAGCGGGAAGGTCTTCGGGATAGAATTTTCCTTTCCAGTCTTTGTAATAAAAGCCGCTGCAACCGATATAATGCTTCATCGTTTTATCCTGCTTCCTGATCAAAGATACGGGAAAACAGGGACAGATGCCAGTAGGATGGTTTTGAGAAAAAATTTGTTATTTTGCATGCCATGAACGCTGAACTGAATATTCTTTTGCATGTAGTGATTGCCTCGGTGCTGGGAGGACTGATCGGCCTGGAGAGGGAAAAGGTGGAGAAGCCCGCAGGGGTGCGCACGAACATGCTGGTAGGCGGGGCCGTAGCCATGCTGGTATCGCTGGGAAAGACCATTGTGGTGTATTTTCATGAATCCGGTTTGGGTGATTTCATCAGCGCCGACCCGGTGCGGATCATTCATGCCATCATTGTGGGGATCAGCTTTATCGGGGCCGGGATGGTGCTGCAGATCGCCGGTGAGCAGAAGATCAAATACCTAACCACGGCGGCCACCATTCTGTTTTCTACCGGTGTGGGCATCTCGGTGGCGCTGGATCAGTATATCCTGGCGGTGGGGGCCACCATTTTCATCCTGATCATCAATTATTTCCTGGCCATGTTTACCAGGATGTTGCGGAAGAAAGGAAAGGACAGGGATTGATTATTCCATTCCCACCAGCCGGGGACGGGTAAACGGCCAGTGGGTTTGTATGATCTTCCGTTTTCCGTCATTTTCCAGGCGGTATACTTCGGTACAGTTCCAGGCGCTGGGTTTATCGTCGGTCAATGAAATCAGGTTGAAAGTGAGCACGGCCATGCTGTCGGAGGCCTGTACCAGGGAGAGGATCATTTCGTAAAAGCTTGAACAGGTTCTTAAACTCTTTTCTTTTCATTTCCGATTCCCCGGATTATTCCCTGCTGCATGCAGGAATGTGGCATGATCGGCTGTTTCCGCCGGGGATGCCTGCGAAATCATTCCTTTGCCATAAAAACATACCGGCAAAACCGGTCGTGCGATAGATGTATTTGGATACTCCCGGTTTGAACTATCCGGTGATGGCGCCGAGGGTCAGGAGCTGGGGTCAGCGGGGTGTGTATTTTGTTGTGATTACAGGGAAACGCAGGGGCGACGGGTACGCATCACCCCTGCGTTTTTGATTTTATTTAATTGTCGAAAAATACATTTGCTCCCTGGTAAGTATCGTCACCGTGTGTATTGTTTACATACTCATTATACGGTTCTGTTTCAGGCGGGTAGTTTATGCGGATCCATTCTGTCCCCTCACTGTTGGTAAGACTTTCCACATTGTTATACACATAAATACCCCCGCCATATTTTTCAGCCCAATTATTCGAAAGGGTATTATCATATACTACGGCTTCTACAATGTTTCTCAGGTACATTCCCCCTCCGTTCGAAGCTCCGTAGCCGGTTGCTTCATTGCCGTAAATATAATTGTTGGTAATGGTAACATAGTTGTAATTCTGTCGAACATAAATCCCCCCTCCAAAACGATATGCCTTGTTATTAATAATTTCGTTATTGTCGATGGTTGCCTCGGAAGAATAACTGATAATGATTCCTCCGCCACCATGATTCAGATTCCAGGCATAGTTCTCCGAAATGGTGTTGTTGGATATATCGGCTTTGCTGTTATAGGTTACTGAAATGGCGCCTCCTGTTCCACTTGAGGTGTTTTCTTCGCTTCCGGCACTGTTTCCCGAAATCGTGTTTCCGGTAATGACAGCTTCCGATTCATCGTAAACCACAATGGCGCCATTTTGTATTGCCGTATTATCGGTGATCACATTGTCGGTAATAACCGCGAATGAATTTTTACTGATGGTTATCCCTGCGGCAGAGTTATCGCCGCTCCCCGTGTTACCGGTAATGGTGTTGAAGGTAATTTCGGCCGCAGATACTGCGGTTACCTTGATCCCTCCGGTACCGAATTCTGTTGTATTATTTTCTATGGTATTATTCGAAATTACCGCAGAAGATTCATCGGTAGAGGTACTGCCAATATGAATGACCCCATCAGCCCCCAGATGATCCTTGAAGATATTATTATCGATGGTAACAGAGGATTTATCAATGGCATAAACAGCGGCTCCCCGGCCGCCATCCGCTGAATTTCCTGCGAACACATTATTTTTTATTACAGGATTTGATTGATCACGGATGCAGATACCCCCGCCATACTGGGCAGTATTATTGACGATCATATTGTTTTCGATCACGGGATTTGAGGTATTGGAAATGAATATACCGCCACCGTTTGATGTTCCGGCATCTCCGTTTCGTATGGTGAACCCGGTTAATACAGCCGATTCTGTTTCGCCGCTGTTCATCGTAACAACGGTTCCCTGATGGCGGCCATCAATAATGGTGGTTGCGATTACCTCAGGGTCACCAGGATCGAAACTGCACACCATTACGTTTTTTCCTTTGAAGTCAATATTTTCTTCATAAATACCCGGCTGCACAAATATGGTGTCTCCGTCGGCAGAAGCATCAATGGCAGCCTGTATGGATATAAAATCGCCAGGTACAACAAATGATGTTTTTTCATCACTTCCGTTTTCATCATCCTTCTGGCAGGATAAAACAAAAACAGACCATAATGCCAGGGTACAGTAAATTAGCTTTTTCATGACATGCAATTTTAGTTACAGGACTTTGTCTGTCCCAAAGAAATGGATTTGTTACCATGAAAAATTGGAAAAACGCGACAGGAGGGAAATTACTTACAGGATCCCGGCAAAAAGGCCGTTGTATACATCCTCCTTTTTAAAATATTTTACCGGTGAACTTCCGGTAAATTCTTTAAACTCGTTGATCAGGTGAGACAGGTCGTAATAACACAGATAGAATGCAACATCCTGCAAATCCAGGTTCTTATTGTGCTTGATCAGGTGGTAGGCTATGTTGAAGCGAAATATCCTCTTCAGCATTTTTGGACTGATCCCAATATCTTCCATCATTCGGCGCTGCATGGTACTGCTGCTGACGCCCATGATTTGTTCCGGCCTTCCGAAATTCCGGTTGATGTTGTCTTTCAGGTGGTTGATTGCGGCACATGTAACCGGATGAATCCCATTATTATTTTTTTGCAATAATTTTCGCAGATGATTTTCAATAATCCCGATTCTCATTTTATCATTTATGGCCTCAGAAAGCTGTTCATACACTTCCTTTTGCATCTTCGGGTATATATCATTCAGGCTGGTAGCCCTGTTGGTGAATTCTGAACTTTTTGTACGGAAAAGGGTCTTTAAAGTATATGGTTGAAGCTTGACACAAAGACTGTTGACATGGTTATGAAAGTGTAAATGAACGGATTGTGTGAGCTGTCCGGCAATAAGTGAATCGGTAGATACATCCGGCGCCCTTTCTCCCGGGGAACAAACAGAAACAATATCGCCAAAGTGGAAAATGAGTTCGGGATAACCGGAAGGAGAAATTTTTGAACGCTTTGTGATTTTTTTCGCATCCTGTACTTTTACTATCCAATAAAATTTGACAAAAAAGCGCAGGTCCGGGGCAGGACAGAAACACCTGATGCTGATATCATCCGAAGGGCTTACAATTTGTGGCTTATTAAATCTCGGGTCTCTTTGCAGAGGTTTTTCCATAGTATGAATTTCATCCTGTCAGGCTACCACTCCTTGATCTTAGGTTACCGAGGAGCTGTACGCCTACTTTAACAAATTGTTAATATACGATAATCCGTTGTATTTGGTATTTCAGCCTATTACATTATACTGTTTCAAACCGCCAAAGGTTCCATGCAGGTATGAATAAAACGTGTAATTATTTGCAGGCAACTGTTCGGTCACTATGTCCTTAGATTCGCAAGTCTTTAGTTTAGTATAGAATTTAATATAATACAGTTATTCAATCAATGACAGAAAGAAAGCCATCACCTGTCAGGTAAAATAAAAATCCGCTCATGCAATTTACTCTTTGATATATTCACCACACCAGCCCCTCAGGCCGGATTCGTTTGCCGCCCCATGGCGAACGACCTGCTTTTTTCAGAGATGAAAAAAGCAGGCAAAAAACCCTTTGTCTGCTGATGCTTTTATGGAAAAACTACGGCGGGGGAAGGCCTGCAGCGATCCAAACTCGTCCCTGACAGCGCTGCGCCTGTCAGGGACTCAGACAGGATCGCTGCACAGGCCATGGCGCATTTTCCCCCGCCTTGTTTTTCACATAAAACCCTCAGAGGCCGGGACTTTTGGTGAAATACGCGGAAATACCGGTACTTTGCTCTGCAGAAACTGCCCGTTTTTCTTTGACGTATCCATCCCGCATGCCGGTGTTTCGCTCCGTTCCCGAAACGGAGCGACCTGCTTTTTTGAGGGCAAAAAAGCATGCAAAAAACCCTTCGGCTGCTGATGCTTTTATGGAAAAACTACGGCGGGGGAAGGCCTGCCGCGATCCAAACTCGCACCTGAAAGCGCTGTGCCTGTCAGGGACTCAGACAGGATCGCTGCGCAGGCCTTCCCACTTCTTCCCCCGCCTTGTTTTTCTCATAAAACCCTCAGAGGCCAATCCTTTTTAATTCATCCGGAAGGAAGAAGTTGTCTGGGAAAAATTCTTAACTGCAAAGGGAATTAGGTACATACGAAAGATGCTGAGCATATATCACTGAATACCTGCTTATTGAGTCTTTTGTGATTCCCTTAGGGTCCTTCGTGGTTAAAGTATTCCTGACTTTTTAGAAAACCCCTGTACGGATATATTTTTTTGGTATTGAATAGACTTGCGAATTTGAGGGGTTTCCCCAACTACGTAGTATACTACGTAGCAGGTGAGATGAATAATGGATCAGGTAATCAGTGGAATAAATATTTCATATAAAAATATTAAAAACCTGTTATTCCTTCGTCCTGCCTCAGGCTGGGATCAGATCTGCCCGGAGGCGGCCAATAGAACATGAAATGCAAAGGCGAAGGGCACATCAACCCTGCATTTTCCATTTTATTCATCCTTCACGATTTCCCAGTAAAAACAGGCTCCTCCCTGCCGGTCGGGTCGGGCGCCCCGGGCATTGGCCGAGCACAGGCTGCCGGCAAACGGATCGGCAAACAGGTAGCGGTTGGTGTACAGCGACAGCAGCATCAGATCGCCCTTCAGCATGTCTTCCCACTGAAACGTGGAGGCTTCACCCTGGTCTTCAGGCTCGATCCGCACCTCAGCCAGGCCGCCCTGGCCTTTCACCGTAACATACCCTCCGGTGGCCACCGATTGCAGGGCCACGCGTCCGTTGCCACGGCCGAGCACCCGGAAGAGGGATGCATCGCCCCGGGCAAACCGGCTGCCGGGCTCAACGGGCCGCACATGGTTTCTCCAGTTAACCAGCACCGTGCCGTCGGCCAGGCATTTTAATGTAATGACCTGGTCACAGGGGATGGGGCGGGTCAGGGGCCTGCAACGCGGCTCAATCACCTCAAACCGGTTAAAATCGGCATACCCGCCTTCTTTACCCCGGGTGTTAAAGTTGAACAGGGCATACCGCACGCCCTGAAAGGTTCTCAGCTGGTAGGGCAGGATGATGTCGCCCCCGATTTCCCGGAAATGTTCTCCGTTCAGGCTGTAGGCCAGCCGGCCCATGTCGGTGTCGAAGTTGCAGTAGGCCCGCAGCCACACGGTGGTTGCATCGGTTTCCACACGGATCACCTTTTGTTCCTGCTGGTTGAAGAACTGCAGGTACCGGCTGTTCTCGTCCTGTACCACCCCGATCCAGGCATAGGGGAGGTTGAGCAGGGCCAGTCCGGCCACATCTCCCGGTCGCAGCCCGGATACGTCCAGCTCGGTCACTGCATACGATTCCGGACCGATGCCCCGCTGGGTGAGGCTGTTGCGGGCATGCCAAAAGGTTTCCGAAGGAAGCGAATGCAGCCGCAGGTAGCCTTTTCGTTCGCTGAGCGACCATTTATCATCCACCGGCACATGGTTCCACTGCCACACGTTCTTGAGTTCCGGACCGCTGAATTCGTCGTCCCGTTCAAAGGGGGTGGTGGGAGGGGAAGAGAAGCCGGTATTTGGCTTGACCCAGGTGCGGGGCGAGCGGGTAAGGTTCCCCGGCAATCCGAAATAGGGCCAGCCGTCGACCCACGTTACGGGCGAGAGGCCCACCACCCGGCCCACGGAGTTGTAATCGAGCATGCTCCAGCCCCACCACTCGCCGGTCTGGGTCTGCACAATGCCACCCTGGTGCATGGGAATGCAGCCCACATAGTTCCTGCGCGGAGGTACCAGGTCGTAGGGCGCCTCACCCCGGGTGTTGGGCAGGCGCCATCCGGTGCCCACACCGAAATTTTCCTCGGCGCTCATCACATTTACTTCATACGGTCCGTAGGGTTCGTCGGCCCGCAGACACACCTGGTAGCATACGGGGTCGTAGTTGGTGTTGGTGATATAGTATTTCCCGTTGATCTTGTAGATATGGCTTCCCTCGCCGGCCCCGCTGCCGCGTTCCACAATTACTTTCTCAGTGCCCGGCACCACGTCCATCAGGTCGCCGGTGAGCTGCACCATCCGTACCTCGTCGTAGCCCCACACGGCATAGATTTTCCCGTCGTCGTCGAACAGCACGGTGAGGTCATGCAGCCGTGCGTTCATGGTGCGGTGTTTCCAGGGACCGGACGGATCGGTGGACGAAAACACCTGGGTACCGTACCGGTTTACATTTGAGAAAATATAGAACGTGTCGTTATGGTACCGGAAACAGGGAGCCCAGATGCCCTGCCCGTAGAAATCAAGGCCGTCTTCCATCCGCAGCTCCGGACCCAGGTCCAGGCGCGGAACGGCATAGCTGATGAGTTTCCAGTTTACCAGGTCTTTCGAATGCAGCACGGGAAGCCCCGGCATGGTATGCATAGTGGTCCCGGTCATATAGTAGTCGTTGCCCACCCTGATCAGGTCGGGATCGGAGAACTCCTCATAGAACAATGGATTGGTGAATGTCCCGTTCCCGTTGTCGGCTGTCCAGGTGCAGTTAATGGAATCGTACTGCCGGGGGATGGGGGGAAGGAACCCCTGAGCGGCTGCCGGGAGTGTGTGAAAGGACAGAAGAGCAACGGCAGGTATTAGCCGGGAGGAAAGGGTCCGGCGATTCCGGGTAGTGTCTGATCTTTTCATTCTCATGGTATTAATTTAATATGTTATTTATTATGTGTGCGGCACACGAGTTCGCCCGGTGCAATATATCAAAATCATCGTGGATTTTCCCACCGGCTGGTTGCAAAATGATTGTATTTGCAACAGAAACATTGTTCGGTGCGCCATATAAGTTCGGTGCCCGGCGTTTACGAATAACGGCCGGTACTTGTGAACGTGTCAGGGAAGAATACTCCCCATGAATTTCCTGACCGATTCCCGGCTAACTCCGGCGGCTTCCAAGTGTTTGATAAAAGCGCTTCCAACGATGGCTCCTCTGCTGTACCGGCAGGCATTCAGGAAGCTATCCCTGTCGTGAATACCGAACCCTGTAAGGGTTGGATTCTTCAGGTTCATGGAAGCCACACGGCGGTAATATTCCTGCTGCCGGGAAAGGTCAGGGCTGCCGCCTGTGATGGCATCGGAAGAAACCATGTAGATGAATCCATCCGACAGGGCGTCGATCTGCCGGATCCGGTGGGGTGGGGTGGCAGGTGTGATCAGCAGGATATTCGACAGGCCGAGTTTGCAGAAACGATCCCGGAAATGTTCCCTAAAGTATTCCAGTGACATATCGGGCAGGATCACGCCGTCAATTCCCGTTTCGGCACATTTTTCCAGGAATCTGTCTTCTCCGTACTGCATGACCGGGTTCAGGTATCCCATCAGCAGAAGGGGAATATCCGTGTGTTTCCGGATGTGTTTTATCTGCCTGAACAGCAGGGGCAGGCTCATCCCATTCCGGATAGCCAGCCGGCTGCTGTTTTGTATGACCGGTCCGTCGGCCAGCGGATCGGAGAAGGGAAAGCCCAGCTCGATCATGTCGGCGCCGGCTTCGCTCAGGTGTTCCACCAGGGGAACCGTATCGTCTCTGCCGGGGAATCCTGCGGTAAAATACACGGAAAGCACGGGCCCGTTTTTTGTATGAAAGAGGTTGTTGATCCTGTTGTTCATCGGTGCAGGTATTGACGGTAAATGCTCATGTCTTTATCTCCGCGGCCCGACAGGTTGACCACCACCGTATCCCCGGGCCGGAATTTCATTTTCCTGAGGTATGCCAGTGCGTGGGCCGGTTCCAGGGCGGGGATGATACCCTCCCGGCGGGAAAGCCAGAGGGCGGCCTCCATGGCCTCATCGTCCGTTACATTCACCACCTTTGCTTTTCCGGTGTCGTGCAGGTAGGCATGTACCGGTCCGATGCCGGGATAATCGAGGCCGGCCGATACCGAGTAGGGCTCGATGATCTGACCGTCGTCGGTCTGTATCAGGTAAGTTCTGCTTCCGTGAATGATCCCCTTCCGCCCCAGAGCAATGGAAGCTGCCGTTTTTCCGCTGTGAATGCCTTTGCCTCCCGCTTCCACGGCAATCAACTGTGTGACCCTGTTATCGATGAAAGGGTAGAATGCCCCGATAGCATTGCTGCCGCCGCCCAGGCATGCCAGCACATAGTCGGGTGTTTTCTTTCCCGTTTTTTCCTTCAGCTGATCGCTTATCTCGAGGCCAATAACCGACTGAAAGCGGGCTACCATGTCGGGATAGGGGTGGGGTCCCACCACCGACCCGATGATGTAATGGGTGTCGGCCGGATGGCTGATCCATTCCCTGATGGCTTCATTGGTGGCATCTTTCAGGGTTTGGCTACCGCTCACGGCGGGAACTACTTCCGCTCCCAGGAGTTTCATGCGCTCCACATTGGGTTTCTGGCGATGCATATCCACTTTTCCCATGAACACCGTGCACCCGATGCCGGCCAGGGCGCAGGCCGTGGCCACGGCCACTCCGTGCTGACCGGCTCCCGTTTCGGCGATAATGCGTTTTTTGTTCAGCCTTTTTGCCAGGAGGATCTGTCCGATGGTGTTGTTGATCTTGTGGGCACCGGTATGGGTCAGATCTTCCCGTTTCAGGTATACGGAAGCGCCGTGTTCTCCGGAAAGCTTCGGGGAATAGTACAACGGGGTGGGCCGGCCCACATAGTCACGGAGCAAAAGCCGGAATTCCTTTTTGAAATCGTTTGATTCAATAACCGGCAGGTAGTGTTTTCTCAATTCGGTGAGATTCGGGTAAAGCATTTCCGGAACGAACGCTCCTCCGAATTCCCCGTAATACCCCCTTTCATCTGGATGAATGCTGTTCATGATCTCGAATGGTATGAATGATGTTTTCTGTTAAGGCCACCGACTTGATGCCGGGCATTATTTCCAGCCTGCTGTTCAGGTCCACTCCGGCAAACATCGGATGTGTCAGCCGGAGGGCTTTACGTATGTTCTCACTACCGATGCCTCCGCTAAGCAGAAAAGGCACCGGCAGGTCGTACCGGCAAAGCAGGTCCCAGTTAAAACAGTGTCCGCTGCCTCCCCGGCCCCGGCTTTGGCTGTCGAACAGGAACATGGAACAGTGTTCATGCCATACTTTCAGCTGCCGGAATTCGAATCCTTCGCCCACCTGGAACGCTTTGATCACCTTTGCCCCGTTCTTTTTCAGTTTCCGGCATACTGCTACGCTTTCCTCCCCATGTAGTTGCAGGTAGTCCAGGCCGAATTTCTCCCTGGCCTGAAGCATCCGGTCTGTGGAGTCATTGACGAATACGCCTGCTTTCCCGATGGTGCATGGAAGACCGGTTGTTATTTCAGGGCTGAATTCCTTTCCTACATACCTGGGCGACGGGGGGTAGAATACAAATCCCATGATATCGGGGCCCAGGCCGGCGATTATCCGGATGTTTTCCGGATCTTTCATTCCGCATATCTTGATGATCATTCTGAAAGCAGTTTTATCAGTTCCCGGCATTTCCCGGCCGGATCACTGCTGTTCATGAAATAACTTCCGATGAGGAATCCCTGAAAACCGGCGGATCTAAGCATTTTTATTTTCTCTGCCGAATCCAGGCCGCTCTCGGCAATCCTGACCGGTCCGGGAGGCAACAGGGTTCCCAGTTCCATACATTGCCCGATATCTACTTTGAAATTGCCGAGATTCCTGTTGTTGATGCCTATCATGTCGACTGGGGCGGAGGAATATTTCCGGATCTTCTCCTTACTGTGCACCTCGAGCAATATCTCCATGCCCAGGTGCTGAGCTGTTCTGGTCAGGCTGTTCACCTGCCCGGGCGACAGAACCCGGGCGATGAGCAGTATCGCGTCGGCTCCCATGGCCCGTGATTCGTATAGTTGGTATTCATCAATTATGAAATCCTTTCGCAGAACAGGGCAGGGGTTTGATTTTTTTGCCACCTGAAAGTCACCGGGTTCTGCTCCGAAAAATTCTCTGTCGGTCAGAACCGAAAGGGCTGATGCTCCGGCCCATACGTAACCGGTGGTGATTTTATACGGGTCGGCATGCCGGTGTATCTCACCCTGTGAAGGGGATCTGCGCTTGAATTCGGCAATGATGCCGTGGCTTTCGGCACTGGTGAGATGTTCCTTCATGGAAAGGAGGTGTGTGTTGAAAAACGGTGACGTTTCCAGCAAACGGATGGGAACGAGTTCCTTTTGCTCGTATACTTCCCTGAGCTTATTCCTGACGATGCGGGTGAGAATGTTCATGACAGAGACCTGAGGCGGTTGAATGATTCCCGTGCTTTGAGTGCAAACAGCGATTCCCGTGCCTTTTCCATACATCGTTCCGGTTTAAGCTCAGGATAGAATGTGCGGATGGCTGCAGCTGCATTGGCCAGCACCACTCTGTTCTGGCTTTCTGTTCCTTCACCGTCGAGAACACGGGTAAAAATAGCCGCGGATTCTTCAATGCTGTTTCCCCCGTGAATAGCCCGGGCAGGCAGGTGGTCGAAACCGAAGTAATCAGGTCCGGCGATCATCTCTTCGTACCCGGTGATCATTTTAAATTCTCCGGTAAGGGATATTTCGTCGTATCCATCGAGCGAGTAAACGATGCTGTATTTCATGCCCGTTTCCTGGAAAAGGTAATGGTAAAGTCTGGCCAGTTCGAGGCCGAAGACACCTGTCATTTGCATAGCGGGACGTGCAGGATTCACCAGCGGGCCCAGCATATTGAAAAAGGTTTTCACGCCGAGCTGTTTCCGAACCGGGGCCACTTCTTTCATGGCCGGGTGAAACAGGGGGGCATGCATAAAACAGATGCCGGCTTTTTCGAGCTCCTTTTTCAGCCCGGATTCATTGTTGCTGAAGCGGATACCGAGGAATTCCAGCACATTCGATGACCCGGAAACCGACGATACCCCGTAGTTTCCGTGTTTGGCCACCGGGATCCCGGCCCCGGCCACCACAAAGGATGCCAGGGTGGAAATGTTAAAGGTGTTTTTCCCGTCACCTCCCGTTCCGCACAGGTCAATGATATCGTGAGTGCCCAGGTCGACCGGCACGCACAGTTCAAGCAATGCCTCCCGGAATCCTTTCAGCTCTTCCAGGGTGATGTTCCGCATGATGAAAGCGGTAAGGAATGAGGTCACCTGGTAGTGGTTGTACCGGCCGCCGGCCATGTTCACCAGAACGGTTCTGGCCTCTTCTCTGGTGAGGGTTTTGTGCCGGTACAGGTGTTCCAGTATCTCTTTCATACGTTCAGTGTTTTATCCAGTTGGTAAGCAGCTTTATTCCGTGCATGGTAAGAACCGATTCGGGATGGAACTGCAGTCCCCGTAAATCGTATGTTTGGTGACGCAGGGCCATCACCTGGTTGTTCTCATCCACTGCCAGGCACTCCAGCGAACCGGGCAGGGCGGGGGAAACCACCCATGAATGGTAATGGCCGATGCGGAATGTGCGGGGCAATCTTTCGAACAGGTAATCTTTTTTCTGTACGAAGAGGTTCGATGAAATTCCGTGCAGTGGATTGTCCATGTTTACCAGCCGCCCGCCGAAAGCTTCGGCAATGGCCTGGTGTCCGAGGCATACCCCCAGTATGCTTTTGTGCGGGGCATGCAGGCTGATGATCTCGGGCATCCTGCCCGCACCGGCCGGCACACCCGGACCGGGCGACAGAAGGATCTTATCGTAACGGTCTGCTTCACGGGGGATGATTTCATCGTTCTTTCTCACAGTGATGTTTGTTACCCCGATTTCATACATCATATGAACCAGGTTGTATACAAACGAATCGTAGTTATCAATGACCAGTACATTCATAATGGATCAGATTTTTCCGGCCATGTCCATGGCCTTTCTCAGCGCTGATAATTTGTTGTTCACTTCCTGCAGTTCGCTTTCAGGGCTTGAATTCACCACGATCCCGCTACCTGCCTGATACGTTAGTTCATTCCGGTAACTCAGGAACGAACGGATAAAGATGGCATGGTTCAATTCCCCGTTGAACCCGATAAACCCTATGGCCCCTCCGTAAATGCCCCGGCTTTCCGGTTCGTTTTCATCGATGATCTGCATGGCCCGGTATTTCGGTGCTCCGGAAAGGGTGCCGGCGGGATAGGTTTCCCCGAGAAGTTTCACCGGGTTGTATCCTTCCTCCAGTTCGGCGCTTACCCGCGATACCAGATGGATCACATGGGAATAGAACTCAACCTGTTTGAAGCTTTCAACCTGTACCTTTTTGCTGCTCCGGCTCAGGTCGTTGCGTGCAAGATCCACCAGCATGATATGCTCTGCGTTTTCCTTGGGATCGTTGCCCAGTTTGGCAGCCAGTTGGCGGTCTTTCTCTGCATTGCCTGTTCTGCGGTAAGTGCCGGCGATAGGGTTGATTACCGCTTTTCGGTTCAATATGGTCAGTTGCGCTTCCGGGGAAGATCCGAAAACCCTGAAATTGCCGTAGTCGAAATAGAAAAGGTAGGGTGAAGGGTTGATCGAGCGCAGGGCCCGGTATACATTGAATTCATCGCCCAGGAACTTCCTTTTAAACTTTCGTGAAAGCACAACCTGGAAAACATCGCCCAGCCGGCAGTGCCGGATGCCTTTTTCCACCATGGCCATAAAGTCCTTATCGCTCATATTGGTCTGTTCTTCGCTTTCTGGCCGGAAGCTGAAGGTAGGTACTGCCCGGTGGGCGATCATGTCGCTTACCGGCCCCAGGTTCGGTTCCTCTCCTTCTCTCAGTTGTTCGATGAGATACATTTCGTTGTTAAAGTGGTTGAAAACGATGAGATACCTGAAAACATGATACTGTATAAGAGGCATCGGGAAGCCGGCTGGTTTGAAACGAATGTCGGTGAACAGGGGAATGGCATTGTATGAAGTATAACCGAACAATCCGTGGGTGATGAACCCGTACGGCAACTTATCTGCCCGGAACTTCCGGCTGAAGGCATGCAGTTCATCGGCCACCCTGATCCGGTCGGTTTTTTGTTTTTCTTCCTTCCCGTCGGGGTAACGTATCCGGGTCTCCTCTCTTCCCGCAACGAAAGAGGCCACCGGTTGCAGGCATATATACGAATAGCTGTTTTCCCTGCTTTTGTAATCGGAACTTTCCAGCAGAAAACTATGCGGGTATTTATCGCGGATTTTGAGATACAATTCCACAGGAGTGTGGATATCGCTGAGGGTTTTGATGATGTTCGTTCGGTAAGTGTAAGTCATTGGTTCCGGTTTGCAGTTTAACATAAAAAAGCCCGCTGGATTCAGCGGGCTTTTTGTGGTTGTTTCGTTATAATCAAACATACATAATGGCGCTACCGTCTGAATCCGTTTGGGAAAACAGCGGGCCACCACCACATGCTATTGATCGTTGTTTGCTTCATAATATGCAACAAATATATAAGATAATTTCTTTTGTTCTCCGCTGATGGTAATTTTTTTTAGTTAGCTGGTACCGTTTGCGCCAGTCGTTCTCTTCATCCAGGGAATGATTTTTTTGCTTTTTCTTTTTGCTACAGATCCACAATTTCCACCCGACGGTTCCTGGCCCTTCCTTCTTCCGTGGCATTGCTTACCACAGGAGATGCCGGTCCCACACCGAAGGGTTTCAATTGTTTTTCGCTTACCTTATATTCACCGGTAATCTTATTCATCATATCGGTCAGAATTGCAACTGGAATAACAGAGAAAATCCAGAATGAATATTGCCTGTATCCGGTGTATACAGGTCGAAATTGAACTGAAAACCGGTGAACTCCGAAAAGGCATGGTTCATTCCCAGGGTGAGCTGGTAATCGCGGAAATTCATTTCCCGGTAACCCCACGATTGCCATCGGGTGAGGAACACATTGTTCTCCGATACCCGGTATCCGCCGGTAAAATAATACCCGCTGATAAATTCCGCCGTACCGGGGACTTCCTCTATTTCCACCCGTCCTGCCAGGTATTCGGCAGCCACCAGCAGCCGGAAGGTTTCCATTTTGATGTCACCGCCAAAAAGGGTGCGTTTACCCCGTAATAACGGCCCGTTGCTTCCTGAGCGTACACCGGGCGAATTGCCGTGCGAACCCTGGATGGCCAGCTGCAGGTCGCCGTATTCTCCTGGATTCAGTGTGTACTGTAACCGCCCGATGGCGTAGAATGCATGGTTATTGTTCAGAAGCTGGCGGTTCCCGTTGAAAATGCCCCCATAGTAATACAGTCCTCCTGTTTTCCCCTCGGCTGAAATTCCCAGTTCGCGTGACTGCACCAGTAGCCCGGTAATCCGTGCGCGTGTGATGAAATCGGTGGAGCCGGGATCGGGAATATAATCCAGTGTTTGCACCGGTTTTTGTATACCTGCCGTCAGGCGGAAGGCGTCGCTGGTGCGGTAACTCAGGTAGGCATCCAGCAGGGCAGGGGAAGGCGTCGTATTGAAAGAAATCCGGTAATCGAATTTATCATCCATGGTTCCATGGAAACTCAGGCGGGCGTTGTACACCTGGAAGGTTCGTCCTCCCTGGAAATTGTCTTTGCGGAGGGAGAAGCGGAAGCCGGTCTGTACCAGGGCATTGACCGTAAAGGCTTCATGCCGTATCAGGACGGGGACTTGACGGGTGGAGGTGGTATCATCCTTCGCCGGCCGGGCGGCCGGGATGTTGAATGCCAGTATGCCCACAGCTAAAATAATGCGCTTTGAAGCGGCTGTCAGGAACAAATGCTTCTTGATTTCCATAACGGGAAGGGATGGGGTTAATCGAGTGAAATGTACTGTAAATTTATTATTGGTTAGTTGTATAGATGTTTAGTTGGGGAGTTGGTGAGCGGGGTTGGCATTCTTCGTTATTCCGTCATGGCGGGCTTTTTTTGAAGTGGTTTTTACTTCAGGCATATTTCAGAAAGGGTTCGGAAAGATCAATTTCGGCCGCTTCATAACCACTTCTTTTTCCTGAAATAGGCGATCATGCCGGCAAAGATCAGGACAAAGACCGCCCATACGGCCGCGTAGCCGTATTTCCAGTCCAGCTCGGGCATGTAGGTAAAATTCATTCCGTAAATCCCGGCGATGAAGGTCAGGGGAATGAAAATGGTGGCCACAATGGTAAGGGTTTTCATCACCTGGTTCATGCGGTGGCTCTGTACTGAAAAGAACAGGTTTGCCAGGCTTTCCAGCGAAGCCAGCAGGCTGTCGCAGGTATCGAGCAGGGTAAGGCACAGGTCTTTGATCTCAAAGAAATACTTCACATGCCCTTTTTCAATAAACGGGGTATCTTCCCTTTCCACGGCCAGGGCAAATTCCTTCACAGGGATGATGACTTTCCGAATAAAATGAACTTCCTTCTTATTCTTTTCGATTTGTTCCAGAACGGCGGGTGAGGGTTCACTGTCTCCGCCGACCAGGTCGATACTCTCCACGGCCCTGTAGAATTGCTGGAGGGTTTTGAAATAATTGTCGAGTATGGCCTCCAGCATGGTGTATAGCAGGTAATCGGGCCCCCTTTCCCTGAGAAAGCCTTTGTTTTCCCTGAGCCGGTGCCTGAGGTGTTCGAAATGGTCGGCCACTCTTTCCTGAAAGGAGATCAGAAAATTGCTGCCGAACACGAAGCTGATCTGTTCCGTTTCCTGTTCGTTCCCCTTAGGCACGGTCGATTTGATGGTGAGGAAACTATACTCCTCAAATTCCTGAAATTTTGGTCGCTGGTTCACATCGAGTATGTCCTGAATCACCAGAGAGTGAATTCCCTGTTTCCGGCAGATGTCGGCTATGGCTTCCGTATCGCTTAACCCGTAGATGTTAAGCCAGAATTTTTGCCGGCCTTCCGTGAATTTTTCGATATCCCCGGGTTTCAGGTCTTTTTCCTCCCGGCATTCGGTTTCATCATAACGGAAGAGCTGGATGCATAGCTTTTCTGCCGGACGGGTGCCCGTGAACAGGAACTGGCCGGGATCGGTTTTTTTCCTGTTCAGAAGCCTGATGTTCCTGAGGTTTTTTCTGGCTTTCATGTCCGCAGGTTTGTTTTGACGATTCAAAATACTCATTATCGAGTAAAAAGTACAAAAAAAATCAGGTAATATCCCGTACTTATTTCTGGAAAAATATCCAGGCGATATTTCCTTCTCTCATTATGTTTCTTTCCAGCGCCGGTCCATTCCGCTGAAATGAAGGCAGGAAAATGATCACCACCTGTATGCCCGGCCGGGCTATCAGCAGGTTTGTTACGAAAACCTGATCGTAAAACATTCCCTGTTTCCGCCTCCTTTTTTTCTCCGGTTTTTTCCCCAACTTTATGCGCAAATTTAAAAACCGCATCTGATCATGTGGAAAAAACTGCCGCTTATCTGGAAAATCCTGATCGGAATGGTCCTTGGTGTGGGCTGGGGCCTCCTGGCTGTATTTACCGGACTTGAAAATTTTACCTACGATTGGATCCAGCCCTGGGGAACCATTTTTCTGAACCTGCTGAAGCTCATTGCGGTACCCCTTATTTTTATATCCCTGGTCAAAGGCATTTCCAGCCTTACCAATATCACCCGCCTGTCGAGGATGGGAATCAAAACCGTGTCCATCTATCTGGTAACCACTGTATTTGCTGTAGCAGTGGGATTGGTCCTGGTGAATATCATCCAGCCCGGGAATACCTTCCCGGAAGAGAAGAAACTGGCTTACCAGGAACAGTTTGGCGGTTCCATTACGGAAAAACAACTTCTGGCCGAACAGAAAAAAGAAGAATCGCCTCTGCAATTCCTGGTGGATATCGTTCCGGAAAATGTGCTGGCTGCAGCTACCGACAATGCCAGTATGTTGCAGGTGATCTTTTTTGCCATCCTGTTCGGACTGGCCCTGGTCACCCTGCCCCATAAAAAGGTAGAGGTGGTGAAGGACCTGTTCAGCGGATTGAACGATGTGATTCTGAAGATCGTTGATATGATCATGCTTACCGCCCCGTACGGGGTATTCGCCCTGATGGCCGCCCTGATCGTCGATTTTTCAGGAGATATCGACCTGTTTGCGGCCCTTGGACTGTATGCCCTTACGGTGATCATCGGATTGTTCTTTATGATCCTGCTGTTCTATCCCTCGCTGGTAAGACTGATCACAGGCATTCCCTACGGAAAATTTCTGCGGGGGATCCTGCCCGCCCAGCTGGTGGCCTTTTCCACCAGCTCCAGCGCCGCAACCCTGCCTGTGACCAAGGAACAGGTAGAAAATGAGCTCGGTGTATCCGAAGAAGTAAGCAGTTTCGTACTTCCCATAGGGGTGACCATCAACATGGACGGCACCAGTTGTTACCAGGCCGTGGCGGCTGTATTCATTGCCCAGGTGTTTGGGGTGGAGCTGAGCCTGTCTGCCCAGCTCACCATTGTGCTCACAGCCACCCTGGCTTCCATCGGGTCGCCGGGAATTCCGGGCGGGAGTATTGTAATGCTGATCATTGTGCTCTCATCGGTGGGCCTGCCGGTGGAAGGCCTGGCCCTGATTCTGGGTATCGACCGGCCCCTCGATATGCTGCGTACCGTAGTGAACATTACCGGCGATTCTTTCGTTTCAAGCCTGGTGGCCAAAAGCGAGGGGGAGCTGGTGTTTCCCCCACCCGAGCCCGCACCCGACCCGGGTAGTGAAATACTCTGAAAAACCGGCCCGAATATTTGAACTATCATAAAATAATTTTATATTTGATCATAAAATGACTGCCGGTCATTTCATGATCAGAACCTATGGGAATTCCCGAGCGAAAAGAAAGGGAGAAAGAACGGCGGCGTCAGGAGATCATCGATGCAGCCGAAAAAGTGTTTTTCCGCCAAGGCTTCGATCGCGCCTCGATGGACCAGGTGGCTGAAGAGGCCGAGCTTTCCAAAGGCACCTTATACCTTTACTTTAAGAGCAAGGAGGACCTGCACTGGGCCATTGCCGAACGGGGGATGCAGATACTGAAGGAATCGATCCGGCAGTCTGTGGTGGGAACAAAAACCGGAGCGGAAAAACTCATGGCCATCGGCCTGTGTTTTATCGGGTTTTCGGAGAAATACAGGGACTATTTCCTTTCCCTGCTCTTTTTCGAAGGGAAGAACCTGAAAAAGCTGAACCTGTCGCGTGATCAGATTTACGAAGCCTTTCACGGCGATTCACCGATCATGATTTTGCAGCAAACCATTGAAGAGGGGATGAGCGACGGGAGCATTCGTACCGGCCTGCCCGCGGCCTCCCTCACCCATACCCTGTGGGCGCAGACCCTGGGAGTGCTGCAGGTGATCCAGAACAAGAAGGAAGTGTTCGACCTGTTCGGCATCGACCGGAAATCGCTGATCCTCTCGCACATAGAAATCCTGAAAAACGGTCTGATCCAATGAACCGTTCCAGGCGGAAATACATGATGGCATGCACCTGCGTATTGCTGGCGGCGGCCGGAATGCATGCGGCAAACGGACAGGAAAAACTGCTGGAAGCGTATATCCGGGAAGGACTGGAAAGCAACCTGGCCCTGCAGCAGAAAGAAGCCGATTACCGGAAAAGCCTGCTGGCGCTGGATCAGGCGCGGAGCTATTTCTATCCCGCCCTTCGCCTGCAGGCCCGCTACACCCGGGCAGAAGGAGGACGTATCATCGATTTTCCGGTGGGTGATCTGCTGAATCCGGTGTATAACACCCTCAACCTGCTGACCGGCAGCGACCAGTTTCCGCAGATAGAAAACCAGTCGTTCCGCTTCTACCGGGAAAAAGAACACGAAACCAAACTGGAGCTGATCCAGCCCGTTATCCGTCCGGAAATTGCCTATCAGTACCGCATCAGCCGGAGCCTTTCCCGGGCGGCCCGGGCCGATGTGGAAACCTTCCGGCGCCGGCTGGTGGCCGATATCAAAACCGCCTGGTACGGCTACCGGAAAGCCCTGGGGATGGAAGCCCTGGTGGAAGAAACGCGGAACCTGCTGGAAGAGAACCTGCGGGTAAACCGTAAACTGCTTGAAAACCATAAGACTACAATTGATGCCGTATATCGCTGTGAGGCCGAACTGGCGGCGCTGGATCAGAAGGAAGCCGAAGTGGAAAAAGAGAAGCAAATGGCTGCCGGGTATTTCAATTTTCTGCTGAACCGCGAACCCGGTACGCCCATCGAAACCGGTACCCTGCCGGCCGTTTTTCCGGTGCTGACCCTGGAAGAATCGGCCGCACGGGCCCGGGAAGCCCGGGAGGAGATGGAGATGCTCGATCATTCGGTTACCGCTTCCCATCTGGCGGTGAAAATGCAACGGGCAAATGCTTTTCCAACGGTGACGGCCGTGGTGGATTACGGATTCCAGGGAGAAGAATACCGGTTTACCCGTGACGATGATTTTATGCTGGCTTCCCTGGTGCTTAGCTGGGACCTGTTCCGGGGGTTCGGGAACCGGGCCGGGATCAAACAGGCCCTGGTGGAGAAAGAAAAATGGGAAACCCGCCGCGAGGAAGCAGGGCGGGAAATTATGCTGGAAGCCGAACAGGCCTGGTACGAACTGGAAGCCGCCCGGAAAAGCCTGGAAGCTGCCCGCAGGCAAAAACTCAGCGCGGCAGAGGTTTTCAGGCAGATTGACCGCCGGTACCGCGAGGGAATTGCCTCACAGATCGAATGGATGGAAGCCCGCCACCGGCTTACCTCGGCCGGAGAAAACGTGGTGCAGGCCGAATTCGACCTGGCGGTGAGCTATGCCCGGTATGAACGGACTACGGCGTCTTATGTGTTTGATATAAAGTAAATACATTTTAATATACCATGAACCTTCGTTTCAGCCCTGTCACCTTTTTCACATGCTGCATTATGGGGATCATGATTACCGGATGCCGGCCAGCGGTTACCCCTTCCGGGGAAGAAACCCCCGTCAGGCTCAGGGTGACCATCCTTTCCGAACAGCCGGTGCATGAACCGGTCCGTGCCAGCGGAACCCTGGTATCCCGTCATGAAGTGAAGCTAAGCTTTAAAACAGGTGGTATAATAAGCAGTATATCAGTTGAAGAAGGTGATCAGGTAAGGAAAGGCGAACAGTTGGCTTCGCTGGATCTGTCGGAAATTGAGGCCGAAGTGCGAAAAGCCCGGGCGGCTCTTGATAAAGCCTGGCGTGATTACACCCGGGCGGGGAATCTTTACCGCGATACCGTGGCCACCCTGGAACAGTTCCAGAATGCCCGCACAGCCCTGGATGTAGCCCGGTCGAACCACGATATTGCCGAATTCAACCTGGAGCATTCGGTGATCAGAGCCCCTGCCGATGGGAAAGTGTTAAAGAAGCTTACCGAACCGGGAGAGATCGTGGCTCCGGGCATGCCGGTGTTCGTGTTCGCCTCGACGGAAAGCGAATGGGTGGTGAGAGCGGCCGTGGCCGACCGCGATATTGTGCGGCTGGAAGCAGGCGATTCGGCGAGGCTGCATTTCGATGCCTTTCCCGGCGAAGGATTTGCAGGATGGGTGGTGGAGAAAGGAACCGCCGCCGATCCGTATACCGGCACGTACGAGGTGGAAATCGGCATGCAACGGCCGCCGCAGAACCTGGTATCGGGACTGGTAGCGCGGGCCGAGATTTACCCCGGTGAACCCGAAAACCGGATCATCATTCCCGAAAGTGCGTTGACAGAGGGTGATGGGATGGAGGGAATGGTTGCTGTGATCAGGAACGGCCGTCCGGTGAAATGCCGCATCGTGCTGGAAAGCATAACCGACCAGGGGCTGGTGGTGAAGGAAGGATTGCAGCCGGGGGATACGCTGGTGAGCGAAGGAGCCGGTTTTCTGCTGCCCGGCAGCCGTTTTGAAATGGAATTTGACAGGGAATAAGTTTGTAACCGATACCAATGTCTGCCTGTATGAACCTTCCCGCATGGTCAATACGGAATTATCAGTTCACCCTGGTGGTGTTTGCCGGACTGATTGTTATGGGGATCACTTCCTTCTTTACCATGCCCCGCACAGAAGATCCCCCTCTGAATCTCCCCGGGGCCAGTGTGTTTGTGGTGTACCCCGGCGCCAATCCCGCTGATCTGGAAGAGCTGGTAGTCCATCCCATTGAGGAGGCCCTGAACGAACTGAACGATATCAAACGGGTGGAAACCAGCATAGGCAACGGACTGGCGGTGACTTCCGTTGAATTCCATTTCGGCACCGATGAAGACCGCAAATACGATGAAGTGGTGCGGCAGGTGAACGGTGTGCGCGACGAACTTCCTGAAGAGATATACAGTATGGAAACCTACCACTGGTCCAGTTCCGACGTGGTGATCATGCAGTTGGCCCTGGTTTCCGAAGAAGCGGGCTATCCCGCCCTGCAGAAACTGGCGGAAGATCTGAAAAAAGAACTCGACCGGGTGCCGGGGGTGATGCGTACCGAGATCCTGGCAGTACCTGGTCAGGAGGTCCGCATCAGCCTCGATATGGAGAAAATGGCCCGGATGAACATTCCCCTTGACCGGGTGGCCGGGGCTCTGGCAGGTAACAATGCCCAGATCCCTGCCGGAAGCATCCGGGCCGGGGATGTGAGCTTCAATGTAAAAACCAGCGGGAGGTACCACACCCTGGATGAAATCAGGCATACGGTGGTGGGTTCCTATATGGGTCGCAACGTTGTGATCGGGCATATTGCCACGGTGGGCTATGCCTGTGAAGACAACAACTACCTGGCCCGGTTCAACGGCAGGAAGTGTATTTTTATGACGGTCAAGCAGAAAGAAGACTACAACGTGATGAATATCACCGAAGATCTGAGGGAACAGGCCGGAATTTTCAGGGAAAGCCTGCCGCCGGGAGTGGAATTGGAGATGGTTTTCGATCAGAGCGACAGTGTGCGCACCCGGGTGAACGGCTTTCTGGAGAACCTGGCCGGCGGGATCCTGCTGGTGGGGATCCTTATTTTCCTTTCCCTGGGCTGGAGAGCTTCCCTGGTGGTGATCATGGCCATTCCTTTTTCCATTTTCATCGGGCTGGGGTGGGTTGACCTGGCCGGGTACGGTTTACAGCAGATCACCATTGCCGCACTGGTCATTGCCCTGGGATTGCTGGTAGACAATTCCATTGTGGTTACCGAGAATATCGAGCGTTTCCATGCCCTGGGGTTCCGGGGCGAGGAAGCCGCCGTGAAAGGAACCACTCAGCTGGCCTGGCCGGTGGTCAGCGCCACGGCCACCACCATGTGTGCTTTCATACCCATCATCCTGATGCCCGATAAAGCCGGGAAATTCATCCAGAGCCTGCCCGTGACAGTTATCTTCACACTCACCGCCTCGCTGTTGATGGCCCTTACCCTGACACCCTACCTGGGAAAAGTGTTCCTGCGGCCATCGCGCAGGGGGACGGATGCCAGGGGATTCAAAAAACTGATCCGGCGGGTGGTGGAAGGACCGTACCGGAAAAGTCTGGCTTTTTCCCTGCGGCATGCCTGGCTGGTGGTGGTGCTTTCCCTGCTGGCGCTGGGAGCGGCTGGATGGCTGTTCTACGCCGAAGTAGGACGCAGCTTCTTTCCCAAGGCCGAGAAACCCCAGTTCATGATCCGGGTGAACGCTTCCGAAAGCTCTTCCCTGCAGGCAACCGACCGCCTGGCCCGGCAAGTCGAGGCCATTCTTGACACCCTTCCCGGTGTAAAACGGTATGCCACGAATATAGGACACGGAAATCCGCGGATCTACTACAACATCTTTCCCCGGCAGTTCGACCGCAGTTATGCGGAAATTTATGTGGAACTGCATGAATATGAAACAGAACGCTTCGATCACCTGGTGGCCCGTCTGCGTGCCGTCTTCGGCCGGATTCCCGGAGCCCGGATCAACATCAAGGAACTGGAACAGGGAGCTCCCATTGAAGCCCCGCTCACCCTGAAGATCATGGGAAAAAACCTGGAAACCCTGCGTACCCTGGCCGCTGAGGTGGAAACCGCCCTGCGGTCCACTCCCGGTGCGGTAAATGTGGAAAACCACAGCAGCCGGCAGGGAATGGATCTGTATTTCAGCATTAACCGGGAAAAAGCCGGAATGTACGGCATTCCCGTTGGGCAGATCGATATGACCATCCGTACGGCCATTGCCGGGACTGAAGTCACTTCGTACCGTACGGATGAGGGCAGGGAATACCCTGTTGTCATGCGCATGCCTGCAGGTGATTCCATCGCCCTGAGTCATCTTGACCGCATACATATCCCCACGGCCACCGGCCGGCAGGTGCCCCTCAGGCAACTGGCTTCCTATGAGCTAAGGCGGGCTCCGGGGGTGATCAGCCATACCGGTCTGGAGCGCTGCGCCACCCTCACGGCCGATATCGAGAAAGGGTATTCCCTCGACCAGGTGATTGCAGGTCTGGAAGAGAAACTGGAAAAATTTCGCTGGCCTGCCGGGTATACCTACAAATATACCGGTGAGCTGGAAAGCCGCCAGGAAAGCTTTGCAGGCATAGCCCGGGCCAGCCTGCTGGCCGTTCTGGCTATTCTGGCCATCCTGGTGCTGCAGTTCCGTTCATTTACCCGCCCGTTCATTATTTTTGCGGCACTGCCCCTGGCGTTTATCGGCGCCTGTCTGGGACTTTACCTTACCGGGAACAGCTTTTCCTTCACCGCCGGGATCGGTTTTATCAGTCTGATCGGGATTGTGGTGAACAACAGCATTTTGCTGGTGGATTACACTACCCTGCTCAGCGCTGAAGGAAAAGGACTGAAACAGGCCATCATGGAAGCCGGCGAGACCCGTTTCCGTCCCATTGTGCTTACCACCCTCACCACGGTGGGAGGGCTGCTGCCCCTTACCCTGCGGGGCGGCACGTTGTGGGCTCCCATGGGGTGGACCATTATCGGAGGATTGCTGGTGTCTACCTTTCTCACTCTGATCGTGGTGCCGGTGTTGTATTTCTTGTTTGCCCGTCTTGACCGGCAGTTGGATTTATTACCGGCCGGTTGAAAGGAAAAAGCTGAAAAAAGACAGGTTTCCCGCACATTTTGCTATTTTTAACCCGTATTTGAACGAAAAAACATTCCGACACCTGATGATGAACATATATCTGTTGCTGCTTTTCCTTATTCCATTCCATAGTAACATAGTCCGGGCCGATGAGCCCGTGGAGCTTCCCGCCGCGGAGGTGATGGACCGGGTGATTGACCGCATCGAGCGGTCGTATGCTGTGGAACTGTATATGTCATCCGCTTTCCGCGAGGGGAAAGAAATGAGAACCCGCAAAGGTTTTCTGCGCATGAAGAAAGACCCCCTGCAAATTTATTTCCGGCAGGACCATCCTGACGAAGGCGTGGAGCTGCTGTACCGGGAAGGCAGTAACGCCAACAAAGTACTGGTATGGCCCAATGATTTTCCCTGGGTGAACCTGAAGCTTGATCCCCAGGGGAGCCTGATCAGAAAAAACAGCAACCATTCCATTTTCGATGCCGGGTACTGGTACCTGGGCGATATGATCGGACACATCCTTCGCACCGGCGCCGGCAACCCCGTACTCCGGAACGAAGGTCCGGCCGGGGCCGGGGGCCAGCACCTGCTGAAACTGACCATGGAGCTGCCCGGGTTCGGTTTCGAAGACTATACCGTGCAGGAAGGGGAGGACCTGATTTCCATAGCCACAAGGCTGAAAGTACCGGAATATATGATCCTGCAGCGGAATCCTGGCATAGACCACCTGTGGGATGTTGAACCGGGCCAGACCATCCGGGTGCCCACCTGCTACGCTTCCCGCATGGTGCTGCTGATCGACACCCGGCTGATGCTTCCCGTGAAGATCGATATATACGACGACCGCGGATTGTTCGAAAGCTATTCCTACCGGAACATCCGCCTGGATCCCGGTTTTACCGAACAAACCTTCAGCGCCGACAATCCGGAATACGGGTTTTAACACCTGAATGATTGAATTCCCCCTTCGCCACAGGGCGGCGAACGAAACCGGCCTGCGGGAGGAAGAAATTCAGTTTCTTCAAACTTCTCCCTGCTAAGTGTCTCGATGAAACAGATGGTTATTCTTTCTATTATCATCAGACTGCATTTAGTAAGCCATGTTCCAGGCTTTCCAAGCATTTCATAAAAAGAATTGGCCTCTGAGTCTTTTAGTCCCAGGGTTTCTGAGCCACCTGGCTTCATTCTATTCATGACACCCGCAACCTCCATTACCCCATTGCTCAATTACCCCATTACACCTGCCAGAGCCGAACAGCGGCAAACTGTTTGCAACATTCCATGGGAAAATATTTATGAATCCGCACGTCACGATGACTTCCTGGCAAAAAACACGAAACAAGTTAAAATTCTCTGCAAACACAATTCTGGATCAGTCCACCGGAAGTCCCAAAGGGCAGGAGGGAGTTGTTTTCGAAATACCTGTTTGGATCCATGCAAAAAAGTTTGCATCGGCAGGAATATTGTCATAAATATATTCTGTAAATTTACATAAGTAAATTATGAAATACACAAATGTAAATTCTCACATGCAAATACAATAAATAAAACTTTATTTAGTATTATTGTAAAACATCCTGGGTAAACCCAAATTACCATTGTGTTGTATTTACCATATATTAATGTATACCAGTATTTAATAACACTTACTTAAATAAATAATATAAATAAATAAGCGATCATCACACCAGTTTTGTGTAAAATACAGGCTGTAATTATCATAACATGCATTACACCAGATATATATTAATATTATTTGAATTATATATTAAGGTGGTAACTTTTCCAGCCGATATTTCCTGTTCAGGTGCGTACAATTGCCAATAAAAAAAGAATGTAATAACCGGTTGCAAATGAATCGGAGCGATGAAAGGAATCCAATTTACGGATTGCGGATGTTACAAATGTAAACAGTCAGAAAAGGCAAAATAGTTACACATGTAAACCATAAAAGTATTACATTTGTAAACACCAAAAAACCATGCAAAACAGACTACAGAAAATACTGGAAGACAAAAACCTGAGTCCGACCGGACTGGCCCGGTTAATCGGAGTACAGCCTTCTACCATTTCACATATCCTTTCCGGAAGGAACAAGCCGGGGTTTGATTTTCTACATGCCCTGTTAAAAGCTTTTCCGGATATCAGCGCCGCATGGATGATTACCGGACAGGGACCTGTTTACACAAGTCAAATAAGCGTTTCTGAGACGACAGATGTAACAACGAAGGAAGAACCCCGGCTTTTTGGCGAAAACGCCTCAGAAACGCTTAAAAGGCCAGAAAAAGGGGTGGAAAGTTCTCCGTTGCCTGCCTATGGTAAGGAAAAGAATCATGTGCGAAAGGTGAAGCGGATTGTGCTGTATTACGATGATCATTCGTACGAGGAGTTTTTTCCTGAGTAAACCGGGGTGATCGGAAATTTTATCACTTTTTATTCACAGAAGGCATACCGGCCCTGGAATGTTCTGTATATTTGTGTTGCCGGCCATACTCCCGGCACAGGGCTCATGAAAAAACGCATCATCGATCTGGAAGTCATTGAAAACCGCACGGTAAACGGGGAATATTTCGTCCTGGTGCTTTCTCCCGGGAAGGAGGATCCGGGTTTTCTTCCGGGAAATTTCGCCGAGTTCCGGATTGACGGGTCGCCGGATACCTTTCTGAGGCGGCCGATCTCGATCTGTGATGTGGATCCGCATACCGGCAACCTGCATTTCCTGATCCGCCGCGTGGGAGAAGGAACCCGCCGGCTGGGTGAGACCCGGCCGGGGGAGGTTCTGAACCTGATCTACCCCCTGGGGAATTCTTTTTCCATGCCCGCGGGCAAAGATGTGTTGCTGGTTGGCGGGGGCGTGGGGGTGGCGCCTTTGCTTTACCTGGGCAGGGTGCTGCGGCGGGAAGGTTACAGTCCGGTGTTTCTGCTGGGCTATCGTACGCGTTCGCTGATTGTTGACCGGAAACGTTTTGAGGCTTTCGGTCCTGTGTTTATCACTACCGACGACGGAACGGAAGGAGCGGAGGGACCGGTGACTGCTCATCCCCTGTGGCTATCCCGGGATTTCTCTTATTCCATGATCTATACCTGCGGTCCGGTTGCCATGATGAAAGCCGTGGCGGCCCTGGCCCGGGAAAGGGCAGTACCCTGCGAGGCTTCGCTGGAAAACACCATGGCTTGCGGTTTCGGGGCGTGCCTGTGCTGTGTGCAGAAAACCCGGAAGGGGAACCGGCTGGTGTGTACCGACGGACCGGTTTTTAATACGGAGGACCTGGTATGGTGAACATGAGGGTCAATATTGCCGGAATGCTCTGGAAAAACCCGGTATCGGGGGCTTCGGGCTGCTTCGGTTTCGGTGAGGAATTCGACGATTTTATCGATGTGAACCGCCTGGGGGCGGTGTTTGTGAAGGGAACCACCGGAACCCCCCGCGAGGGCAATCCGTATCCCCGCATGGCGGAAACGCCTTCGGGAATGCTCAACTCGGTGGGATTGCAGAATCCGGGTGTGGATCGTTTCATCGAACAGATCTATCCCCGCATCAGCGGATACAACACGCATATCATTGTGAATGTGAACGGGTCGACGGTGGATGAGTATGTGGAGGTGGCGGAAAAGATCAACGAGCTGGATCGTGTGCCGGCTATCGAGCTGAATATCTCCTGCCCGAATGTGAAACAGGGGGGCATGGTGTTCGGCACACACTGCCCTTCGGCTGTGGCGGTGACGGAAGCTGTGCGGAAGGTGTATCATAAGGTGCTGATCGTGAAGCTTTCACCCAATGTTACTTCCATCGTTGAATTTGCCCGGGCGGTGGAGGGGGCGGGGGCCGATGCGATTTCGCTGATCAATACTTTGCTGGGAATGGCCGTGGATGCGGAAAAACGCCGGCCGGTGCTGTCGACGGTAACGGGCGGCTTGTCCGGGCCTGCCGTTAAGCCTGTGGCCTTGCGTATGGTATGGCAGTGTTACCGGGCGGTGAAGGTGCCTCTCATTGGCATGGGGGGCATCCGGAATGCCACCGACGCCATCGAATTCATGCTGGCGGGGGCTTCGGCGGTGCAGGTGGGTACGGCCAATTTCGTTGAACCGCGCGTTACCGTGCAGATCCTGGAGGAGATGGAAACCTGGGCCGCCGAACATGGGGTGAAGGATATCTCGGAACTGACCGGGGCGCTGGAATAGTGATGGTTAGGTGACTGGGTGACTGAGTCAGTGGTGGAGTGATGGAAGGAGGAACCATGGGAGGGGCGGGAACGGTGAGTTTGTAAAAAGTTTGCATGGAAGATTTTTCCTGGTGCTTATATAACGCCTTATTTATCTGTATATATACGTATTTAGCTACATAGTTTATTGCCTTTTCTCTCATAATGGATAGCGGGGAATTGACCGGAGTATTTTTTGGGAGAGATAAAACAGGTTTGCAGGAACCGGCCGGGAAGAGGAAATGGTTCATGCATATTGAATAATCCCCTGGTATCTGGAGGAAAAAAAGGCCGCTGCTGCGCGGCCTTCGGAAAAGGGACTAACTTCCTGACCGGGGAGTGTTTTCTACCTGCATTTGATCATTTTCCGGAATACCGAACAGGTTCCGGTACTTAGCTTCAGGATGTATGTCCCGTGAGGAATCCCTGAGGCATCCCAGCTAACCACGTGCCGGCCTTCCGGCAACGGTTCATTCAGTAACATTCCCACACGCCTGCCTGTCAGATCGAATATTTCAACCCGCACCAGGGTGTAGCCTGCCGTGGTGAAGGCAATTTCTGTTTCGTTACCGAAGGGATTGGGAAAATTCTGATCCAGACTGAAACCTTCTGCCACATGCGATTCCACCCGGGTGGCGGTGAGGATGGGGCCGCCGGGTTCGGGTATCACTCCGTTGGCTGATGCATCATCGTCTCCCCGCAATCCGTCGTTCAGATACAGGAATACGGTATCTCCACTGATCACGGCCCCCGTGGTGCCGTCGTAATCGAACTCATACCAGTGTGTGCTTTCGCCCGGTGTAGCTCCGTATTTGAAGTAGGTGTTTACACCAGGACCGTTATGGAGCAGAAGGGTGGCCACGGTATGGCTTCCCGGTGTGAGTCCGGAAATGGTATTACGGAAGAAGCCGTACGGATAGGTATCTGCCTCGGGCGAGCCGGCGGCATCCGGACCGGGATTGCCGGTTGCCTGCACATTCTCAAGACTCACCGAATCGGGCACGGCCAGGGTTACATACTGCTGGCCGTTGAATGTACTGAACGATGCCACATGGGCTTGCTGATGATCGGCTTGCCCGTCGGAATTCCCGTCGTAATCAGGATCATCGCCATTCTCTCCCTTTTCTTCCGTGTCTCCTATGCCATCCAGATCCTCATCGGCAAATACGCCCGGGTATCCGTTTTTATCGATCCGCTGGGCGTAAATATCGTAATGTTCTCCGTTCCGTTTGTCCGCCCAAACAACGATCGCCCCCTGGTTGCCGTCGCATGCCAGGTCGGGCGCTTCCTGGTATCCGGTGGCGGTGCATACGGCCGTTCCGTTTGCATTCCATAAAGCCTGGCCCGAAGCATTCAGCCGCTGTGCGTAGATATCTCCCTGCCCGTCGTCCCGTGCGTCGACCCAGGCAAGGATCACACCCCCGGCCTGGTCGGAAACGGCCACCGGCTGATTCTGGTTACCGGCTGCCGGGCAGGCTGCCACTCCGTTGCTTTCCCACAGCATCTCGCCCGAGGCATTGACCCGCTGGGCATAGATATCGGCATTTCCACTGCGCAGGTCCTGCCACACCATAATGGCTCCTCCGGCACCGTCGCTCACGATACGGGGCATCTGCTGATCGGAAGCGGCGCTGCATACCGGTATCCCGTTTTCGTTCCACACCGGCTCGCCGGTATCATTGATCCGCTGTGCATAGATGTCTGCATTTCCGGCCCTGGCATCCTGCCAGGCAATGATGGCCCCGCCGGCGCCATCGCTTGTGATGACCGGAGATTCCTGGAAAGAGGCCGACAGGCACACCGCCACGCCGCCGGCAGTCCACTGCACCGACCCTTCCGCGCTAATTTTCTGTGCGTAAATATCCAGCGTCCCCATACCCTGGCGACTGTCGCTCCAGGTGATAATGGCCCCGTTGTTCCCGTCGCCTGTCAGCTCGGGGTTCGACTGGCTTTCTGCTGCCACGCATATTTCTTCTCCGTTTTCAGTCCACTGAACAGCCCCTTCTGAATCAACCCGTTGTGCGTAGATGTCGGTGGAACCGGGTGTGCCGGGTAAATGCGCCCAGGTGAGAATTGCCCCCCCCGCACCGTCGCTGATCATCCGGTGGAATGATTCAGTTCCCGTTGCATCGGAGACGGTGACATCGTTTGCTGCCCACAGGCGTTCCCCGCCGGAACTGACTTTTTGTGCGAGAATGTCGTAATTGTAAAGGGATAGCGGCGACCGTCCCCAGGCTATGACGGCCCCGCCATCCCCATCCTCCGCCATAACGGGGCTGAACTGCCCTTTATTGAGTGCGGCGGCATTGACTTGTTTCCCGTTGGCCGTCCACAGGGTTGTCCCTTCCTGATCCAGCCTCTGGACAAGGATTTCTCCTCCGTATATGGAGCTGGTATACCGGTAATCGCGCCAGGCAATGATCGCTCCACCGTTTCCGTCGGATACAACCGAGGGCTCTCTCTGGTCTTTTTCCGCCCGGGCCACCGGGGTATTGAACCCGGTATCACCGGTCCACTGTGCCCGGGTGTGCAGCGGCAGCAGGCCGGGCAGAAGCAAACAGAGTGCAAAACGGACTGTTCTTTTCATGGATTTGTTTGTTAGATGGCACTAATTTTTCTGTTTTATCTGTCCGGCATTACCCTGCCTTATCATTGTTCCACGGCGCCGGCAGTTTTCAGGATTTCAACCATGTCGGTATACCCGGCCTCACGGGCAATGGACAGGGGGGTTTTTCCGTTAGCTGCGCGGGCATTTACATTGGCTCCGTGTCTGATCAGCAACCTGACCAGTTCTTCGTGATGATCTTCCACGGCCCAGAAGAGGGGAGTATACCCCCCGTAATAATCCGTGGTGTTTACTTCATCTACTTCAGCCCCCCGGGATATAAGGAATTCGGCCAGTCCGGCAGGTACACGGCCGGTGATAATACCCATCACGCAATTGGTAAGCACTCCCGTGCCGTTCACCGACCGCGTGCTGATATCGGCACCTTTTTCCAGAAGCTGTTCGGTCATTTCCCGTGAATTCATAGCCGCCACCATCAGGGCCGTGGCTCCGTTGTTTCCGCGGACCGTAATATCGGCGCCTGCTTCCAGCAGGATTTTTGCCATTTCGGTGTGCGACTGGTTCAGGGCCTGCATAAGGGGACTGTAGCCGTATATTTTGTCACGGTGATTGATGTTGGCTCCGGCATCGATCAGCATCCTGACCATACCCGGATGGTTGGCGGTAATGGCCAGGCTCAGCGGGGTGTATCCCATCATGTCGTCCTGCACATTCACGTCGGCTCCTTCGGCAATGAACTTTTTCACCGCCAGGGTATCTCCAGTCCTGACCAGGGAGAGCAAATCCGGTTCCTGGGGGATCACGGCGGCGGAGGTACTCCAACCGATGAACCCTGTCAGGAACCAGATGATCCATCGGTTACCCGGGGATTTTTTCATGATTCTTTTTTACCTTAAAATTTAAAAGCCACACCGATGTTCAGCCAGGCAATGCCGTATCCCAGCTCGGCCATGGCAGCCAGGTTGTCGCTGAAGTAGTACCGGGCCCCGAGGAACCACGATCCGGCCAGTCCGCCGGAAGCCTCGGAATAATTGTAGCCCGGAATGGGGGTTCCGTATTCCGAAGCCGATACAATGCTGATACCCAGCAAAATGCCTGTATAGGTATCCAGCTTGTCGATGAAGGGATAATGAAAATTTCCCCGGGCACCGAGGATGATGTCGGTGTATTTCCACCCCCAGTCCATGTATTCCCATTTATAGGAAGAGAAGCCCAGGTACGGGCCCACTCCGATGGATCCTTTGCCTTCAATGAGTTCGTCAAGCATTCCGATCTCGAACGAAGCCGATACCGGGGGTATCTGGCCTGTGTAAAATCCTCCGGTGTAAAGGGTGGAACCGAGTCCCAGACTGAAATTCAATACTTTGTCGCCTTTGACAAAAGTGGGATCCTGTGCAGAAAGTTGTGCCAGTGCAAAAACAGTAATGACTGTAAGAAGGAATGATCTTTTCATGGTTTTTGAATTATTCGGTTAATAAATTATGGTTAAGTAGTTATGATTTAAATAGATAAGGATCAATAGAATCCTGGTTTTATGCGGATTATCCGGTGCTCGGTACCTGCCGTAAAATATTCATTCCGGGCACAGGCGGTTTATTTCCTGCCGGGTAAATCGATGTATGGATTTTCCAGGGTAATGTCCATATTAAAGGAGCCGCCATCCACCGGTTCATCGATCGCCACGTGGTACCCGTTTCCCTCGTTCAGCACTACCTGCCTTGAATCTCCTCCAACCAGAGGCACTTCATAGGTAAAGTCGGGGCAAATGGTGGTGAGGATAGCCATCTGCTGGAGGTTAAGGGTGAGGGTATAGGTGTAATTCGCGTCGCGTGTTCCTGATACGTTCACCGTGGTGGTTCCGCTGATCACCCCATAGCATGTTTCCCCTTCCACCGAACCGCTCACGGAAAGGGTGCCGTTTCCCTGCACCTGTGCTGTGTTTTCGCTGCTCTGTGAAAGGGTGATGGGCACCACTCCGTCTGTACTGACCACCATTTCGCCCCCTTCAATAACCAACTCGGAGGTAATGTTCAAATAAGAACTGCAGTTGATCAGCATTTCCTCGAACCGCTGACTCAGACGGTTGTATGCGCTGCTTCCCTCGCATCCCAGGAGCATCATGTTTTGCATCATTTCGGCAATGGTGTGCGAATAATCCATGTCGCACGGGTCTTCGGGTTTACACTGGTCCAGCACCTCATTCACTCCCTTGCTCATCACGTTTTCGCAGAGGAGTTCCACTTCTTCCTCAAAGGTATTCTGGCCGGGTTCCAGATTATCGTAATATCCCAGCAGCATGCGCATTTCAAAAAATTTAAGAAAGGCGGCCGTGGTTTCTTTCCAGTCGTCCCAGATGGCCTTGTGGATGCGTGTATCGCACTCGATGTTTTTCCGGCCCGGGGTGATCCCTTCCCAGGAAATACCCATGGCCGTTACCAGCCGGTCGATCTGGGTGTTTATCTGATCCAGGCTCATCCTGCCTTCGGCGAAATCGCCCGAAAATACCGTGGTAGCCGTAACGGTGCCGTTGCCGGCCGAACAGGAATGATCCCCCAGGGGGAGGAGCCAGTTGTCGGAGCGCACCCGGTACAGGGTCACTTTTTCGATCTCATTTACGGCAGAATGGTATTCCACGGTGATTTCCACCGGTTTGTAGAGGTTGAGGCCGGCAGGGTAAATCCCGAATACCGGCAGCCTGCGTTCTTCAATGGGCAGGTTGCGGTCGTTTGCTGCAACCGACAGCGTTACGTGCATGGTTTCCGTCAGCGCTCCTTCAGGAAAAGTTACGCTAATGTTGTTTCCCAGTTCATCGCTGATCTGCAAACTGCCGCCTTCGGGCGGGATATCGGCCGAGGCGGACAGGTCATGATCGCCCGGCGGATCGGATTTTTCCGAGCAGCCTTTGATCAGGAATACGGAAAGCAGAATGAAGACCAGGAAGGCGATGTGCCCGTTTGTCTTACGATAAAACAGCAAACGGGATTGCCGGAAAGCATTCCCGGAGCGTTTTGGCAAATTGTGAGAATGATTCATGGGAATAGAAATGAGTGTTAATAAGATGAGCCGGATTGGGATTGACTGCAACCCGGTTTAATTGGTTTTTACAAACTCCACCCGGCGGTTACTGGCTTTTCCTTCAGGAGTATCGTTCGGTGCTACGGGTTTGCTTTCTCCGAATCCTTTGCTGGTCAGCCGGTTGGGATCGATGCCCATGGAAACAAGCCGGTTCATCACTGTTTTGGCCCGTTCTTCCGACAGTTTCTGGTTCGTGTCAAAATCGCCGTCGCTGTCGGTGTGTCCTTCAATGCTTACATTTATTTCCGGGTGTTCTTTCAGCATGGTACAGATTTCATTCATCACGCCCATGGATTCCGGTCGCAGGCTGGCCTTGCCGGTATCAAAACGTATCCCGTTAGTAACAATTTTGCCGTTCTGCAGAAAACGGTCGTAATACTTAACTCCGCCTTCTGCTATACGTATGTTTTTTACAAAATAGGGGTTGTCATTGCTGGCATGATAGGTATACAGGGTAAGGCCTGTTGGATCGAATTCCAGATGCGGTATGTTGATAAGCCGGGTTTCATCCATGTAGGCTTTCAGTTTGCCGGAGGTATAAGCGATTGAAACATGAAACCACCTTGCCTTATTTGTCAGGCTTTCATCAGGATGTTGGCTTCTTGCCTGACCGAACTGGTACTGTTTTTCCTCAACTCTTAGATATGACCATCCGGTAGAGCTGGGGTCTTTCTGGTTTTTCCTGTCGTACAGGTATATCTCAAACCATCCTTTTGCCGCGTGATACAGATCCAACTCTATGGTAAATACATCGGGCAGGTAATCCCGTTCCGGGTTTTTGACATAGGGAATGATTGAAGGGGCGCCATCCCTGAACATAATGACATTTTCCCCTCCGAAAACGGCCACTTCCGTGTTTCCCCGAACCAGGTCCCATCGCGAGGGGAACTCTCCGTTCTCTTCCCCGGTCAGGTTATCTTCGAAGATGATATGATCGCCCGGTACGAAATCGTATTTGCTCCAGCTAAGGGTGAGGGCCTCTTCCGGACTTTCCTGGCCAGCCGGACCGGTGGCAGGAGATTTTCCGGCTGCTTCCTCTTTTGTGGCATCTGATCCTGTTTTCTCTTCCGTTTCTTCTTCTTCTCCTTCCACGGCGGCTTTGACGCCTTTTTCCAGTTCGTCGAAGCCTTTCTTCACCGCTTTGTTGGTTTTTTCGTTGGCACGGCGGTTGGCTTCTTTGTTGATCTTTTTCTTCAGGTTGATTTTCACCTGTGCTGATCCGTCTGTCGTTGCCAGGGTGAACAGAAGGATCAGGATTCCGTAAAAAACTGAATTTTTCATGATGGAACAGGTTTTAATTCCGGCAATAAGATACAACCGGAATGGTTGCCGGTAAAGGACCAATGAGCGGGCAGGGGGTATGAATGAGAATTTGCCTGAAAAGAATGAGAATCGGAATCGATGCGTTCCGGGAAGGGAGGATCGTTACCGGTACAGGAACCGTTTGATTTCCTCCAGCACTTTTTTCCGAAGGCTCTGTGAAACGGGAACGGAAGTGCCGTCTTTCAGCACCAGGTATCCACCGTCTCTTTTCACGAATTTATCCACATAAGCCAGGTTGACCAGGTGAGACTGGTGCACGCGGACCATGCCCGATCCCGAAAGGAGCTCGTCGTATTCCTTGATGGTTTTCGAAACCATGATGCGTTTTCCGCTGCTGAGCCGGAAGGTGGTGTAGTTGCTGTCGGCCTCGGCCCGTATGATGTTTTTTACCTCCACCACATGCAGGTCATCGGCCGTGGGCAGGATGATACGTTTCAGTTCCTTGCGGCTGTTCAGGTTTTCGGCAAGGGTTTCCAGCTTTAGTTTTTCTGTCCGGCCATCGATCACCCGGAGGGCTTTTTCCACTGCCTGCCGGAACTCATCAGGATCGACGGGTTTCAGGATATAATCCACCGCGCTCACCTTGATGGCTGCCAGGGCGTATTCCTGGTGCCCGGTAATAAAGATCACCCGCAGATCGTCGCCGGGCATCTGTTTCAGCAGGTCGAAGCCGGTTCCGTCGGGAAGCTCCACATCCAGGAACAGCAGTCCGGGCCTGTGCTTTTCCACGGCCCGGCGGGCTTCCTCCACACTGCCTGCGGTGGCGGCGACGGTGATTTCCGGGAAGTCCTTTTCGAGAAACCGGGCAATGGTTTTTCGTACAGCGGCTTCGTCATCAACAATCACCACATGCATACCGGGATGGTTCAAAGGTTCCATGGCTCAGGAGAATATTTTTCTGTAAGGCAGCTTCATCACCACCCGGGTGCCGGCTGCCCGGTCGTTTTCGTACAGGTCGATAATGCGGAAACCGATCTGCCTTTTTCGCAGGGTTTTCCGGTAGTATTCCAGCCGTTTCCTCGTCAGCCGGGTGGAGACCGGTTCTTTTCCGATATTTCCCTGCCGGTTTTCCCCGGCCGCTTTTCTGCCCACCCCGTTGTCTTCCACTTCCAGCACCATGAACCCGTTTTTCAGGCGGTAGGAGATGTTCAACCGGCCTTTTCCCTGCAGGGACCGCAAACCGTGCTCGATGGCATTCTCCACGCAGGGTTGGGCCAGCATGGGGGGCACACAGTAATTAACGGGGTCGATGGTTTCCTCCACCTGCAGGGTATAATCGAATCCCGGGTCGAAGCGCATTTCCTGCACTTCCAGGTACAGGCGCAGGGTTTCGATCTCTTTTTCCAGGGGAATGTACTCTTCCATGGTGTTTTCCAGGATGTTCCGCATCAGCCGTGCTATCCGGGCAAGAAAAACCTGGGCTTCGGCCGGCCTGCCTTCCAGGATCATTTCCTGCACGGCGCAGAGCGAATTGAAAATGAAGTGCGGATTCATCTGGGCCCTGAGCAGCCGCTGCTCCAGATCGACCTTTTCGTACCGGGCTTTGATCCGGCTGTGCCGGAAATACAGCAGGGATATAACCCCCAGCAAAATTATCAGGATAATGAGACCTTTGAGGTACATGCCCTGCTGCCGGATGCGGTTCTCGCTGGCCGTTCGTTCCTGCATCCTGGCATATTCGGCAGCTTCTTCCTTTCGCCGGTATTCATACTCTATTTCCATCCGGTTGATCCGGTTCAACAGTTCGTTGCTGCTGATGCTGTCGTTAATCTGGTTGTATTCCTTCAGATACCCGTAGGCCAGGTCTTTCCTGCCGGTGAGGCTGTACAGGTCGCTTAACAGGATGGCCGCCTGTGCCCGCAGCAGGGGTTTGTTCTGATCCCCGGCCAGCAGGTATGCTTCCCGCACATGTCCCAGGGCGGCCCGGTAATCTTTCTTTGCCCGGTGTACCTGTGAGAGCACCAGCAGGTAATCGGGCAGGGAAGGGTCGTTGATCTCCCGGGCCATGGTCACGGCCCGGGTAATGCACCGGTTGGCGGAGTCTATGCGGGTCATCAGCAGCAGGGTGTTGGCCAGATTGTAGTATGCGTTGGCTATACCCGAGCGGTAGTTCATCCTTTCATTCAGCAGCAGGCTTTCCTGCAGGCACACCAGCGAACTGTCGTACTGTTTCCGCTCGTTATGGATCAGGGCCATGTTGTTCAGGGTTTTGCTTTTTTCCCAAAGGTCGTTTGTTTTTCCGGTGATGGCCAGTTTTTTCCGGTAGTAATCCAGGGCCATGCCGAATTCTTTCTGGTAATAGAACATCAGCCCGATGGATCCGTAGGCAATGGACAGGCCGGTGGAATCTCCCTTCTGTTCCCACAGCTCCAGCGCCTCGAAATAGGAATCGATGGCATGGTTGAACAGGGCCATGTCTTTGTAAATATTGCCCAGGTTGTTCAGGGCATCGGCCAGCAACAGGGTATCGGGGATCGACCGGGCCGTTTCAATGGCTTCCTGTGCCAGTTCACGGGCTCTCTGCAGGTTGCCTTTCTGTTTGGTAAGGTAGGTGAGGGTACTGATGGCATTCACCATGCCCCGTTTGTCGCCCGCCCGGGTGAAATAGTCCAGGCTGCATTGGCTGTACACTTCCGAACTGTCGGGGTCGCCCCGGATGTTGTGTACGTACGAAAGGGCATAACAGGCTCTTCCCATGCCCGTTAAGTCGCCTGTTTGTGTGTAAAACTTCAGGGCCCGGTGGTTGTAATGAAAGGCGCTGTCGCCCGAACGGAATCTGGCCAGGTAAGCCATGCCCAGGGCCAGGGAGGCATCGGCCATGCCCCGGGTATAGCCTTCTTCTTCCGAAACCGACAGGGCCCGCCAGGCGGTTAGAATGGCCAGGTCGGGATCCTTGCGGGATATACTGTATGCTTCGCGGGTTTGCCGGTTGATGAGTGTGGTATCGGCCTGCGGGGGTGTGTTTTTCCCCCTCAGGCCTGCCGGCAGAAGGAACAGAAACAGGACAAGGGTTCTGGCAGACCTGGACATGGACGGGGGATCAGGAAGTTTTCAAAAATCAGGTACAAGGTAATAAAAATTGTTTAGAGGTTAAAGGGTTCAGGGGTAGAGAGTTTATGGGGGACTATGTGGGTTGATCAGGGAATCGGGAAATTGAATGATTGTGTGACGGGGAAAAGGTGTATTTACGGTAAATGGCATTTTATGAAATACAACGGGTTTGTTCTGAAAAGCGGGTTATTTCCTTTTTCGGGTGCAACATTTTGAAGAGGGTTAAGTTACGGTTTTTCCTGTTTTTTTTGAATATTCATCCCGTCGACTACTGTTTCGCTCCGTTCCCGAAAGGGAGCGACATGCTTTTTTGGGGGCAAAAAGGCATGCAAAAAATCCTTCGGCTGCTGATGCTTTTATGGAAAAACTACGGCGGGGGAAAGCCTGCCGCGATCCAAACTCGCCCTGACAGCGTTCCGCTCGTCAGCGGCTCAGACAGGATCGCTGCACAGGCCATAGCGCCTTTTCCCCCGCCTTGTTTTTCTCATTAAACCCTCAGAGGCCTGTTCTTGTGAGGGAGTGATGGTGTGATGGAGAGGGGGAGTGGATTGATTATGATGGTCTTGCGTTTTTACTGCATTTCCTTTTCTTTTTATCTTAAACGCAATATTATTTTTTGATTCATTGCCTTTGAAGAAACGGAAAGTCTCAGCGCACTATGCGGATTCTTCGCGGTCTCTGCGTGAAACAGATAAATTATTTCCCGAAGATTCCCGTAGGGACGGCAGTATTTATTTTTGGCCGGATGAACCGTTTACCCGACCCCGCAGGCCGGTTTCGTTCGCCGCCCTGTGGCGAACGACCTTCTTTTTTCAGGGATGAAACCCTCACCATTAAGAGAATTTAAAATATGAGGTACAAAGACAAAAGGACATGAATAAAAGGAACAGCCATCTAACTTTGTATTTTCAAA
>DSCJ01000003.1 GCA_011049175.1 Bacteroidota bacterium
CTCGCTGGATTTCGACCGGGAAGGGGTTCCCGAAATACCGCCCCTGGGAAGAAAACAGGAAATAAAGCCTCCGCAGATCGATATCAATACCGGGTACAATCCTTTTTCCCCTCCGGGGAACACTCCTTCGCGCACCGAACGGCCCCCGGCCGGATGGGAAAGCTTGTATGAAGGGCTATCGCCCCAGCCATCCCTGTATGAAAGGACACATGCGGGGGAAGAACCATTTTCAGGGGAAGCGGAAAGCTTGGGCACCCAATTTTACCAGTTCAAAAACCGGTATATTTTCACACCGGTTAAATCCGGCCTGATGATCATCGATCAGAAACGGGCCCACGAGCGGATTTTATATGAAACTTTCCTGAACAACCTGGAGCAGTCGGTGCAGGTTTCCCAGAAAAATCTTTTTCCGGTGACACTGGAACTGGAAGCAGGCGATCATGCCCTGCTGATGGAAATGCACGAATCGCTGAAACGGCTTGGGTTCGAAATACGCAACCTGGGGCACAGCAATATCCTGGTGGAAGGAGTTCCGGAGTATGCCAGGCACGTTGACCTGAAACCCTTTATTGAACATTTGCTTGAATCCTATAAAAGCACAGGCAGAGATACAGAGGCAGGTCCGCATGAGAAAATTGCGCGTTCGCTGGCAGCAGCTTCGGCCATCCCTTACGGAAAACCTCTTACCCAGGAAGAAATGCAGCATCTGATAGACAGCCTTTTTGCCTGCCAATCCCCGAATCATACACCGGGCGGAAAGACCATCGTATTTATTCTGCCCGTACATGAAATGGAAAAATGGTTCAGGTAACCTGGAAACGGTTTGATCCTGACATTTTGTCCCATTTTGAACCGGGGAAAACGTATATTTGTTGTTTGGTCTGGTCCTTGTGGAAAAACTAACTCAAAAATAACTGGTATGCAATACAGGCCTCCATCCATGAACGTCACCCCGCCGGTTGTTAAAAACCTGCTGATCATCAACATTTTAATGCTGGTTATCACCTGGGTATTCGCCACCCGATTCAATTTCGACCTGGTGAAGATCATGGGGTTATACTATCCCGGCTCGGAAAATTTCAGGCCTTACCAGTTTGCCACACACATGTTCATGCATGGAGGATTCATGCACCTTTTCTTTAATATGTTTGCCCTGTGGATGTTTGGCAGGATTCTGGAAAGCGTATGGGGCGGGCAGCGGTTTCTACTGTATTATTTTGTTACCGGCCTGGGGGCCGCCGGCCTGCATACCCTTGTAAACTGGATAGAAATCTCCTCGGTACAGAACGCATTTGAAGCTTTTGCTGCCAACCCAAATCCCGATGCCTACGCTGCCTTTATCAACAAGCACATCAACAACCCCAATCCGGCGGTGTATGATTTTATCCGGTCGTGGGCCAATAATCCCGGCAGCAGCAGCTATGCACAAACCGCCATCAGCAATCTGTCAGGATATATCGAACGGATCATGAACGTTCCCACAGTGGGTGCTTCCGGAGCTGTTTTCGGGGTTTTGCTGGCTTTCGGCATGCTGTTCCCCAATACCCAGCTCATGTTACTTTTCCCGCCCATTCCCATCAAGGCCAAGTGGCTGGTCATTGGATACGGCATACTGGAAGTATGGCTTGGATTTACCCAGCCTGGAAGCAATGTAGCACATTTTGCCCATATCGGGGGAATGATATTCGGATTTTTCCTGATCAAGTACTGGAACAAAAGAAAGAAAACCTTTTTTTAGCAGATCGACATGAACGTGTGGGAGGAAATAAAACGGATCTTCAGCCATGCCAATGCCCTCAGCAAATTGATATATATCAACATTGCGGTATTTCTTGCCGTCAATATTGTATATGTTTTCATTTTTCTGCTGAATGTGAAGGATCCCGCCTGGGCTCCTGTGAACTGGCTGGCGGTTCCTGCCGACCCGGGAACCCTGGTCAGGAAACCCTGGACCCTGTTTACCTACATGTTTCTGCATGAGCAGTTTCTGCACATTCTGTTCAATATGCTGTGGTTGTTCTGGTTCGGAAGGATATTCCTGGAATACCTCGATCCGAAACGACTGTTGAACGTGTACCTGCTGGGTGGTCTGGCAGGTGCTTTTCTGTATATTTTTTCCTTTAATGTATTCCCTGTATTTGATGCCGGCCGGGAAGCATCGGTAGCCCTGGGTGCTTCGGCTGCAGTATACGCCATAGTCATTGCCATGGCCGCCTATGTTCCAAATTATACGGTATATGTCTTTCTGATCGGACCGGTCAAAATCAAGTATATCGCCATGGTAGTGGTTTTATTCGACATACTGAGCATACCCTCTATCAATGCAGGCGGGCACATTGCCCATCTGGGAGGGGGTTTGTTCGGCCTGCTTTTTGCCCTGAAATACCGGCAGGGAAAAGACCTGACGCGCTGGTTCGGCAAAATGATGGATTCGATCGGAACTTTTTTCAAGCCCCGCCCGCGGGTCAGGGTAACATATAAAAAATCTGAGTCGGACATGGAATTCAGAAAAAGAAAGGCAGATGAGCAGAAAGAAATCGACCGGATTCTTGATAAGATTGCAAAAGGCGGATACGAAAGCCTCACGCGGGAAGAAAAGGAAATCCTTTTCAGGATGAGTAATAAACCCTGAATTGTTGAAAAAACATGGCCTGGAAAGTCCCATCTTTATTCATCCCTTATTATTTTTAATTTTTTCAGAAATATATACCGGGTGAAAAAGGCCATCTATCATATCCTGGTTTACATCCACTGGTTCTTTCTGGGATCGCTGGGGCTGTCCTATCTTTCCGTTCTGGTTTCTCCGGAAGTATGCTGGCCCCTGGCTTTTTTCGGGCTGGCCTATCCCGTATTCCTGGCAATCAATCTGGCATTTCTGTTTTTCTGGGCGATTCGGAGGCAACTGCTGTTTTTCTCCTCTTTTATCATTATCCTGGCCGGCTGGAATTACCATCAGTCATTTTTCAGGATCAGTTTCCGTGAATCAACCGTTCCGCAGGATAAAAACGGTATCAAGGTACTTTCATACAATGTACGGATGTTCAATTACTATTCATGGGAAGAATCGCCACAGACCCTGGAAGAAATTCTCCGTTTTATCCTGTCGCAGAATGCAGGTGTTCTCTGTTTCCAGGAATTCTATTATTCCGGAAACAGTGATTTTTCACAACAGAATATCACCGGCACCCTGGGAAAGGAACGTTACATGCATCTGACACCCGAGGGAAAGCGGAGTGAAGATCTCTATGCCGGGCTGGCCACATTCAGCTCCCTGCCTATCATTAACCAGGCCAGTATTGTTTTTCCCAACACACGGAACATCTGCATTTACACCGATGTTTTATGGAACGGCGATACCGTTCGTATTTACAACAACCATCTGCAATCGATCAGTCTGAGGAAAAGCAACCGGCGTTTCATCAAAAATTTTGATCCCCTGGGTGATGATGAAAATCTGGAGAAACTGAAAGACATCTCCTTCCGTTTAAAGCATGCTTTTGTTGAACGGGCCAAACAGGCCAGGATCATCAGTGAACACATCCGCAAATGCCCATACCCGGTAATCGTCTGCGGAGATTTCAACGATACACCCATTTCCTATGCCTATTTCCAGATGAAAAAAGGACTGACGGACGCTTTCACAGGATCAGGAGAAGGTTTTGGAAATACATACCGGGGAAATTTCCCTTCGTACCGCATAGATTATATCCTGCACAGCAAAGACTTACAATCGGTAAGGTTTCAGCGCCACCGGGTACCCCTTTCCGATCACTACCCCGTTTCCTGTGTCATTCACAAGGCAGATGAGTAAACAAATCCCATGAAGGGATGAATTAATTTTCCCCGCAAGGCATCTTCCGGTCAAAACGGAAGGCGGGTCAGATCAACATTCCCGCCCGAAACAATCAATCCCACTTTTCGGTTTCTGAATACTTCCGGATGGTCGAGCACTACCGCCAGGGGAACGGCAGCAGATGGCTCGGCCACTATCTTCATCCTTTCCCATATCAGGCGCATGGCTGCCACAATGGAATCTTCCGAGCAGGTCAGGATATCGTCAACCTTTTTGCTGATTACGGCAAAAGTGAGCGGACCCAGGCTTGTAAGCAATCCGTCGGCGATGGTCCGGGGACTGACCGAAGGAACAATTTCCCCTTTTTGCAGGGAGCGAAAGGCATCATCCGCCCCGGCAGGTTCCGCACCGTAAATGATGATTTCCGGTTTGAGCCCTCTGGCAGCCACGGCAGTGCCACTTAACAAACCTCCCCCGCCCACAGGCGGCATCACGACCTCCAGTTCCGGAACCTGTTCAAGGAACTCCAGGGTGGCCGTACCCTGACCGCATACCACCTCAAAATTGTTGTAGGGATGAACAAACCTTGCCCCCGTTTCAGCCACCACTTCCTCCAGTGAAGACTCCCTGGCCTGCAGGGTAGGCTCACAGAAGGTAATATTTGCCCCGTAGCCTGCCACCGCTTTCTTTTTGATCACCGGCGAGTTTTCGGGCATCACAATATAAGCGGGAATTCCTCTCAGGGAGGCAGCCAGGGCCAGAGCGGCCGCATGGTTCCCCGAGGAATGCGTGGCTACCCCCCGTGCCGCTTCTTCTTCCCTCAGCCTCATCACAGCATGGGTGGCCCCCCTGAACTTAAAAGCTCCCACTTTCTGGAAATTCTCGCATTTGAAAAACAAATCGGCGCCGGCAATCTGGTTAATCGCCTTAGAGGTAAACACAGGCGTACGGTGAACATAATTTCTGATCCGCAGGTAAGCAGCCCGGATATCCTCCAGAGCCGGGACATTTTCCGGAACCTGTTCCATGATTATTGATTCATTCGGTGTTTGATCATCATGTATTGCCTGAACCAGTATTTAATCTGTCGAATAATATCATAGGAGGGTGTTTCGGGTGTAAACCAGGCCCGCTGGTTACAGAATATGATGAAATCATCGAGTTCCTTCCCTGTAAGACCCGTGGTACGTGCAATCACCTCCCGGTTGTATTTGCGGTAAATCAGGATCTGCCTGGCTTCAATCGCCTCGATTTCCCGCAGGCGCTTGAGGGAAGCATCATACCGGGAAGGCAATGAGAATGTAATACCTGTGGGGATCTCATAGGCTTCCATTGCTACTTCTTTCGCCTCTTCCCTGATTTCCCTTTTCAGCTGCTCCTCTTCGGTTTCAGGAACACGAAGTTTCCTCACCTTGTCCTGAAACTGTTCCCAGGTTCCCAGGACAAACACCTCCACCTCATCAATGGGATATGAGCGTTCCTGTAAAAATATCCGTGTCCGGAAGGGACTGACCGAAACATAAATGGGAAGAACAAACTGCTGTGATTCATACCCGATGGCGGATACCACCAGGGTATCCATATGACTCATCTGTATGGTAAAATGACCCAGAGAATCGGTAACGGTTCCCCACATTCTGTTCTTATTGACTACGTGGGCAAACGGAACCGGTTCTTTGCTCTTCACCCCGATCAGCTGTCCTTCCACCGTGATCAGAGGGAAAAGCGTATCCGACTGAGGAAAAACCGGCTTCCCCAGTCCGGCCAGCAGAAAGAAAAGAACTAAAGCTGACCTGGTTTCCATATCTTCTGCAACAGCTTCTCTATTATAACAAGGGACTAAAGATAAATCCCCCGAGGCATTTTTCATAAAATCCCAGGATGAATGTATACAGATTTGAGGCCAAAAAAAAATCCGGCGGGTTGTTTTGCCGGAATTCCGAGTTTTTTACTTTTCACCGGCCGGAAGTTTTTCTCCCCGGGCCGGTTTTTCAACCGGAAAATTTACACCACCAGGCAGTTCAACTTGGTTAATCTTTCTTTTCCATGTAGTGCCCGGAAATAAACCGGTGTACTTCCTCTGCCACCTGCATGGCTCCGGCCATGGCTTTTACCACCAGGCTGGCTCCGATAACCGCATCCCCTGCAGCGAACAAACCCGGAATATTGGTCATGTATTTCTCATTTACCCGAATGTGGGGATTGCCTCCGGGTTTTCCCTTCAGCTCCTTCGGTAACCCGTCAAATACCGGAGAAATAAATCCCACAGCCAGCAGAACCAGGTCGGCCGCTAACCGTTGTTCCGAGCCAGCTGTTTTTCCCATACACCATTGACCGGTTTCCTCACGTGTCCACCTGACAGGCTCCAGGCGAACCGCCTGTACACCCTGCTTGTTACCTTCGAAAGCTACCGTTTTCATGCTCCATAAACGCCGGCATCCTTCCTCGTGGGAAGAGGAAGTTCTTAAAATTTCAGGCCAGAAAGGCCAGTGATTGTCTGGAGGCCTGGACATTGGAGGCCTGGGGAGGATTTCTACCTGGGTAACCGAGGCAGCATTTTGCCTGATGGCCGTACCCACACAATCCGAACCCGTATCACCCCCACCTATCACCACAACATGTTTCCCGGCGGCATGAATCCGCTGTTCATCAGGGATATCCATGCCCGCGTTCACTTTGTTTTGCTGCACCAGGTAATCCATGGCAAAATGAATCCCCTGAAGCTTTCGTCCCGGCACAAGCACATCCCTGGGCCGTCCGGTACCGATAGCCAGTACCACAGCATCATATTCCTCCATCAGAAGTGAAACGGATACATCCCTGCCCACACAGATTCCTGTACGGAAAACAATGCCTTCGGCCTGCAATATTTCCAGCCGCCGGTCAATGAAACGCTTATTCAGCTTGAAATCGGGAATACCGTAACGCAGGAGCCCTCCAGGCCTGGACTCCTTCTCCAAAACATCCACCGAGTGGCTCATTCTGTTCAATCTCACCGATAGAGTGAGACCCGCCGGGCCGGAACCCACCACAGCCACTTTCTTGCCTGTCCTGTACTTCGGGGGCCGGGGAGTAATCCATCCCCGTTCAAAAGCTTTTTCCACCACGGCCGCCTCGTTTTCCCGGATGGTTACCGCTTCGTTATGTATGGCCAGCACGCATGATTTCTCACAGAGAGCGGGACACACCCGTCCGGTAAATTCAGGAAATTCGTTGCTCAGGTGCAACATTTCGGAAGCTTCTTTCCAGTTGTTTCTGAAAAGGGCATCCTGCCACTCCGGTATATGCGGAGCCAGGGGGCATGCCCAGTGGCAAAAAGGCACCCCGCAGTCCATGCAGCGGGAGGCCTGCAGTTTTCTGTCCTCGGGGTTCAGTGTCTGCTCCACTTCCCCGAAATCATCAATGCGTTCTTTCACCGGCCGGTTTCCGGCTTCCTTTCGACCGACCTTTAAAAAACCTAACGGATCACCCATTTTCCCAGGATTGTTTCATAAAAAAACCATCGATCATTCGGCAAAATCAGGATCGTAAGCCGCCTTTTGCAGCTTCAGATTGATTTCACGCAGCTTTGCCTCGTTAAGCACTTTTTTGTATTCCAGGGGAAATACCTTCACAAAAACGGGCAGGTATTCATCCCAGCGGGTCAGAATCCTTTCGGCCCGGGCACTGTGGGTAACCTGCCAGTGTGTCGAAATGATCGACTGTAACTCCTTTACGTCGTCATAATCAGTTATATGCGATAGTTCTACCAGATCGTGGTTACAGAGTTCCCTGAGTTTTTTTTCCTCATCGAGCACATAAGCGATGCCCCCGCTCATGCCGGCAGCGAAATTTCTGCCGATTTTCCCCAGGATCACCACCCGTCCTCCGGTCATGTATTCACAACCGTGATCGCCTGTACCCTCGGCCACTGCATAGGCGCCGCTGTTTCGCACACAAAATCTTTCTCCTGCAATCCCGTTCACAAAGAGCCATCCCCGGGTAGCCCCATACAGAATGGTATTGCCGATAATGATACTGTTTTCCGCACGGAAACGGGCGTTGGCAGGAGGCACCACCACGATCCTGCCCCCGGAAAGACCTTTCCCCAGGTAATCGTTGGCATCCCCTTCCAGCCTGAAGGTAATGCCCTGAGCCAGGAATGCCCCGAAGCTCTGACCGGCCGAACCATAAAAGTTGCAATGGATGGTATCGTCAGGAAGACCGTTCAGTCCATGCTGCCGGATGAGAGCCCCCGACAATTTCGCTCCCACGGCCCGGTCGGTATTCCTGATTTTCCTGGCTATCCATATTTTTTCCTTCTTCACCAGGGCCTTTTCCGCCGTCCGGATCAGGTCATCGTCCATAATGCCATCGATGGGATGATGTTGTTCCATAACCTTCCGATGGCTCCGGTTTTTTGCTTGTTTATCATAATGAAGCAAACCGCTCAGGTCCACAAGGCGAACCTTCGGATGGTTCCATCCTTTCCTGACCGTCAGCAGGTCTCTCCTTCCCACCATATCGTCGAACTGTCTGAAACCCATCGCAGCCAGATGTTCCCGCACATCTTCGGCCAGGAACCGAAAGAAATGGACCACATACTCCGATTTCCCGGTAAATCTTTTCCGCAGCTCCCTGTTCTGGGTGGCTATCCCTGCCGGGCAGGTATTCTGGTGGCATTTCCGCATCATCACACATCCCAGGGTAATCAGGCATGCTGTTGACAGGCCGAATTCCTCGGCACCCAGCAAACCGGCTATGACCAGGTCACGGCCGGTTTTCAGCTGACCGTCTACCTGGATTTTTACCCTTTCGCGTAATCCGTTCATAACCAGGGTTTGATGGGTTTCTGCAAGCCCCAGTTCCATGGGCAATCCGGCATACCGTACCGAGCTCAGGGGACTGGCGCCGGTTCCGCCTTCTCCGCCGCTGATCACGATCAGATCAGCATGCGCTTTCGCCACCCCCACTGCCACGGTTCCCACCCCGTTTTCCGACACCAGCTTGACACTGATCCTGGCGGCCGGATTGGCGCACTTCAGATCGTAAATCAGCTGGGCCAGGTCTTCAATGGAATATATGTCATGGTGCGGGGGAGGCGATATCAGGGTGATTCCCGGCACTGAACGCCTTATCCGTGCCACATTCCGGTCGACTTTGTGTCCGGGCAACTGCCCGCCTTCACCGGGTTTTGCGCCCTGGGCAATCTTAATCTGGATTTCATCGGCATGGTTCAGGTAAAAAATATCCACACCGAACCGACCGGAGGCCACCTGTTTGATGGCACTCCGTCTGACTTCTCCGTTCGCCCCCGGCAGATACCGGTTCGGATCTTCCCCTCCCTCTCCCGAATTGCTGCGCCCTCCGATGGCATTCATGGCAATGGCGAGGGCCTCGTGGGCTTCCCTGCTAATCGACCCGAACGACATGGCCCCGGTTACAAATCGCTTCATGATAGATTCTGCGGGCTCCACTTCCCCTACAGGTATTGGATTCTTTCTGTAATCAAGCATTCCCCGAAGAAAAGCAGGGCGGCATGTTTCGCTGTCAGCCAGCCGGGTGTATTCCCTGAATTTCCCCGGATCATTCTGTGCGGTGGCCGATTGCAGCCAGGCGATGGTTTCCGGATTCCATGCATGGAATTCACCCCCCCGTCGGTAGGAATATATCCCCCGGGTTGTGAAAACCGGCTGCCAGGAATCATCTGTACAGGCATCCCGGTGAAAAGCCTCCGCTTCGGCAGCAATTTCCCTCAGGCCGATCCCTCCAATCCTTGAAGGAGTCCCCGTGAAGTATCTCCCGGCAATTTCCTCACTCAGCCCCACGGCTTCGAAAAGCTGGGACCCCATATAACTGAGCAGGGTGGAAATCCCCATTTTCGAAAGGATTTTGAGGATGCCTTTATTGACAGCACGTATATAATTTTCCCGGGCTCTGGAATAAGGCAGGCCGATTTCTCCCTTTTTCACAAGATCACTGAGCACGGCAAAACTGAGGTACGGATTGATCACACTGGCTCCGTAACCAATCAGGAGGGCATAATGCATCACTTCCCGTGCCTCGCCCGTTTCCACGATCAACCCCACCTGCATCCGTTTTTTGTGCTCAATAAGGTAATGGTGCACGGCAGCCACTGCCAGCAGGGATGGGACCGGTACCTGATCGCGGTTGGTTTTCCTGTCGGAAAGAATAATGAAATTCTTTTGATTGTCCACCGCTTTTTCAGCCTCAAGGGTAATCCTTTCCAGGGCTTTTTCCAATCCCCTTTGCCCCGAGTTCTTTTCAAAAACCATATCTATGATCGCATGAGAAAAGGATTCATGCCGCATATCCTTGATCTTACCCAGATCGGTATTGGTTATAACCGGCGAATCAAACCTGATCAGCCGGCAATGCCCCGGGGTTTCCTCCAGCAGGTTTTTCTGCACCGAACCGATATAACTGGTAAGCGACATGACCAGTTCTTCCCGGATGGGGTCGATGGGAGGGTTGGTTACCTGTGCAAAAACCTGCCTGAAGTAATTGAACAAACGCTGGGGTTTATCGGAAAGGACTGCCAGGGGGGTATCGTTCCCCATGGAGCTGACCGGCTCTTTGCCTTCCAGAGCCATGGGGATCATTACGTACCGCAGGTCTTCTTTCGAATAGCCGAATGCCTTCAGCAGGAAGGGATATTCTTCTCCCAGACCGGAAGAAACCCTTTGCTGAACCTCGATATTCTCCAGAGCCAGCCTGTTTTCCTTAAGCCAGTTGACATAGGGATTCCGTCGGGCCAGCTGCATTTTTACTTCTTCGTCGGGAATGATGATTCCCAGGCGCGTATCAACCAGCAGGATTTTACCCGGATGCAGCCTTCCCCTGGCCACAATCCGGCCACCATCGAATTCCTGCACACCGGTTTCCGACCCCATCACAATCAGGTCGTCTTCCGTTACCAGGTAGCGGGCCGGACGCAGTCCGTTCCGGTCGAGGGTACCACCCACGTAACGACCGTCGGAAAACAACAGGGCAGCCGGGCCGTCCCATGGTTCCATAAAAGTGGAATGGTATTCATAATACGCTTTCAGGCTTGGAGGAATTGGATTTTTGTCGTTAAACGATTCCGGCACCAGCATGGTCAGGGCATGCGGAAGCGTGCGACCCGTCATGGTCAGAAATTCCAGTACATTGTCGAGTGAGGCCGAATCGCTTTTTCCCGGTTCGATCACCGGAAAAAGCTTCTCCAGATCGTCACCGAACAGCTCCGATTTCAGCAGGGCCTCCCGGGCGTGCATCCACAGGCGGTTACCCCTGATAGTATTGATCTCCCCGTTGTGCGCCAGCATTCTGAACGGCTGGGCCAGGTCCCAGCTGGGAAATGTATTGGTGCTGAACCGGGAATGAACCAGGGCAATGGCACTTTCCATCGAGGGATTAGACAGATCGGGATAGTAGGCCTGAAGCTGTTCGGGAGTGAACATGCCCTTATAGATCATCACCCTGGTTGACAGGCTGCAGATATAGAAAACCTCCTTTCCGGACAAGGAAGATTCCCTCACTTTTTTTTCCATGCGTTTCCTGAACACATAGAGCTTACGCTCCAGTTCATCCTGTTCCATGTCGGCCCGGAGAAAAACCTGCCGGATGGCCGGTTCCGATCTTCTGGCGATTTCCCCCAGGGAACGGTTGTCCACCGGCACATCGCGTAAAAACATCCATCCCAGGCCTTCTTCCTCTGCCGTTTCCTTCATCAGTTTGAGTATCCGGTTCTGTTCCTCTTTCCGCACAGGCAGAAAAACCAGGCCGGTACCGTAGGTGCCCGGTTCCGTAACGGGAAAATTTTCTGCCAGGAAAAACGAATGGGGAATCTGTATGAGGATACCTGCTCCGTCGCCTGTTTTGTTGTCGGCCGATTCGGCACCCCGGTGCCGCATATTGACCAGCACTTCCAGGCCCCGGGCAATGATCTCATGCGATGGTTTCCCCCTGATGTGGGCCACGAAGCCAATCCCGCAACTGTCGTGTTCCCTGTCAGGATGATATAAACCTGTTTTCTCCGGTCTGTTGATAAAATATTCTTTATGCTTCATTGTAAAATCCTTCTTTTTTCCTTTCAGGCATTATCAATGTATCCTGCAATCCATTCTCCGACATCCCGGGTAGAACATGTTTTCCCCCGGGCAATATCGGGGGTGCCAACCCGTTCATTCACCGAAGCTTCCACTGCTGCCCGGATCAAACCGGCTTCATCCTTCATTTGAAAACCGTATTCGAACATCATGGCCACTGAGAGGATCATAGCCAGCGGGTTGGCAATATTTTTACCGGCTGCCTGCGGATAGGACCCGTGAATGGGCTCGAAAACAGAGGTATGCAACCCGATGGATGCGGAAGGCAGCAGCCCCAGCGAACCGGCAATTACACTGGCTTCATCGGTAAGGATATCCCCGAACATATTTTCCGTAACCAGCACATCAAACCGTGACGGATTCAGGATGATCTGCATGGCTGCATTGTCAACAAACAGGTAATCGGTATCCACCCCGGGGTACCGTTTACTCACTTCCATGGTAACTTCCCTCCAGAGCCGGGATGTAGCCAGCACATTGGCTTTGTCGACCAGGGTTAACCGGTGTTTTCTTTCCATGGCAAAACCGAAAGCCAGATCCACGATCCGTTCGATCTCTTCACGCGTGTACAAACAGGTATCAAAGGCCGTGCCCCCGTCTTCCGACCTTCCGCTGGGCTGCCCGAAATAGATCCCTCCGATCAGTTCCCTCACCACCAGAAAATCGACCTGCTTCAACAAATGGTTTTTCAGAGGCGACTGATCCATCAATGATGCGAAGGTGAACACCGGCCGGAGGTTTGCAAACAATCCCAGCTTCTTCCTCATGGCCAGCAGGCCCTGCTCGGGCCGTACCTCTGCCCGGGGGTTGCTGTCGTAGCGCGGATGCCCGATAGCTCCGAAAAGCACAGCATCGGCGTTCATACAAAGCCGATGTGTTTCATCGGGGTAGGGATTACCGGTTTTGTCGATGGCAGCAGCGCCCACCAGCCCGCCGGCAAATTCCACCTTATGACCATACCTGCGGGCCACAACGCGGGTCACACGTACCGCTTCTTCCATAACTTCCGGCCCGATTCCGTCGCCGGGCAGCAATGCAATGTTCATTTCCATTTACTTATCATTCAGTTTTTCCATCAGATTAAGTGCTTTCACTGTAGCCTGAATGGCTGCCTCGGTCTGATCCGAGTCCACTGCCCGGGTTTTGAATTCCCTTCCCCTGTATGCCCATGTAATGATGGTTTCCACCAAAGCGTCGGGTTTCCCCCCCGGAGGAATGGTCACTACATAATCCAGCAGCCGGGGATGGTCCCTGCCAAGCTTTTCATATATCTTCCAGAGAGCATTCATAAAAGCATCGTATTGCCCGTCGCCTGTGGCGTTTTCTTCATATTCCGATCCGTTCACAGAAAGGGAGATATTGGCCGAAGGCCGTAATCCCCGCGAAAGCGAGAGCACATAATGCCGGATACTGACCGGCGGATCGGCTTCTCCGTTGCCCATCACATCGGCCAGGATATAAGGAAGGTCCCCGGTGGTAACATATTGTTTCTTGTCGCCCAGTTCAATAACCCGGCGGGTAAGTTTTTTCAGGGTTTCCTCGTCGGGATCAAGTCCGAGCTCTTCCAGGTTCTTCCGGATACTGGCCTTCCCCGAAGTTTTTCCAAGGGCATACTTTCTGATCCTTCCGAAACGTTCGGGCAACAGATCATTATAATACAGGTTGTTTTTGGCATCCCCGTCGGCATGTACCCCGCAGGTCTGGGTAAACACATTTTCTCCTATCAGTGGCTGATTGGGAGGAATGCGAATGCCGGAAAACGATTCCACTATCCGGCTGAGCGGGGTCAGTACCGATTCGTTCACCGGAACTTCCTGTTTCAACTGATCTTTCATGATCCCGATCACACTCGACAGGCAGGCATTACCGGCTCTCTCTCCCAGTCCGTTCACGGTAGTATGTATCCCCCGCATTCCGTGCTTCAGGGCCGCATATACATTGGCTACAGCCAGATCATAATCATTGTGTGCATGAAAATCGAAATGAACCTCCGGGTAGCGTTCCGTCATATTTTGGCAAAACATACCTGTCTGATCGGGATTCAGTATGCCCAGCGTATCGGGAAGCATGATACGCCGGATATCTTCATTCACCAGGTGATCGGTAAGGTAATACACATATTCAGGCGAGTGGATCATCCCGTTCGACCAGTCTTCCAGGTATATGTTCACGGTGATTCCGGCCTGACGGGCAAGTTTGATCGACAGGCGAATATCTTCGAGATGCTGTTCGGGTGTTTTGCCCAGTTGCTGCCGTACATGCCTGAAAGATCCCTTGCATAGCAGGTTGAGTACGTTAACTCCTGCCTTCCTGGCCCAATCGACGGAAATATTCCCATCGATAAAACCCAGCACTTCCACCCGATTGATCCGGTCTTCTTTCCTGGCCCATTCCGCGATCAGCCTGACTCCCTCCCATTCACCGCTGCTCACACGCGCGGATCCCACTTCCACACGGTGCACCCCCAGTTCATCCAGAAGAATCCGTGCCACCTGCAATTTTTCCCTTGGATGAAAAGACACCCCCGAGGTCTGTTCCCCGTCACGCAGGGTGGTATCCATGATCTCAACCATGCTATACATATTTAGGTGTTGGAATTTTCTTCATACTTCCGGATCTCATTCTGCAATCCCAGCAAATAATCCACATCATCCCATCCGTTGAGCAGGCATTGTTTTCTGAAGGGATTGATCTCGAACCAGTAGATATCTTCTCCCAGCATCACCTTTTGTTTTTCGAGGTCGATGGTAATCCGGACCTTCGGATCCCTGTCAATAGCCAGGAATATCACATTCAGGTACTGCTCGCTTACCTGAACGGGCAGCAGGCCGTTATTCAGGGCGTTGTTCCGGAAGATATCGGCAAAAAAGCTGGAAATAACCGCTCTGAAACCATAATCGACCAGGGCCCAGGCAGCATGTTCCCGGCTTGATCCCGACCCGAAGTTACGTCCGGCCACCAGGATTCTGCCCGCGTATTCGGGCCGGTTAAGGGGAAAATCAGGCAGAGGGTTTCCCGCACTGTCAAAACGCAGGTCTCTGAAGAGATATTCACCAAAGCCTTCCCGGGTTACTGCTTTCAGAAATCTTGCCGGAAGGATCTGATCGGTATCCACATTCTCTGCGGGTAGGGGAACGGCAGAAGAAACCAGACGGGTAAATTTTTCAATTGGCATGTTCAACCGGTTTGAATCGTTACATAAGCTCTCTGGGATCGGTAATCACTCCGGTCACGGCCGAAGCGGCAGCTGTCAGTGGGCTGGCCAGCAGGGTTCGTGAACCCGGCCCCTGACGGCCCCGGAAGTTCCTGTTTGAAGTGGAAAGACAGTATTTCCCGGGTGGAACTTTGTCGTCGTTCATGGCCAGGCAGGCCGAACATCCCGGTTGCCTGAGTTCGAATCCGGCTTCTTTCAGGATCCGGTCTATCCCTTCTTTCCGGGCCTGTTTTTCAACCTGCTGTGAACCGGGAACGATCCATGCGGTTACTCCGGGGGCTTTTTTTCTTCCTTTCACAAGGGAAGCAAAAGCTCTGAGGTCGCTTATCCGTCCGTTTGTACAGCTTCCCACAAACACGTAATCAATTTTTCTCCCCAGCACCGGCTGTCCCGGCTCAAATCCCATGTATTGCAGGGCATGTTTGAAACCGTTCAGATGGTTTCCAGGGACGGTATCGGGAGTAGGAATCCGGCCGGTGAGCTTTATCCCCATACCGGGATTGGTGCCGTATGTGATCATAGGATCCAGGGCGGATATGTCGAAACGGTATTCCCTGTTGAATTTTGCCCCCGGATCGGTGAACAATTTTTTCCAGCCTGTAAGGCGGTCATTCCAGTCTTCTTCCGAAGGAGAGAATTCCCTCCCTTTCAGGTATTCGAAAGTAACCTCATCGGGTGCGATCAGTCCTCCCCGGGCCCCCATTTCAATGCTCATATTGCACAGGGTCATCCGTTCTTCCATAGTAAGTGTCAGGACTGTTTCTCCGGCATATTCAATAAAATGTTGTGTTGCCCCCGATGCGGACAGGACAGACAGTAGATATAAGGCAATGTCTTTGGCCGTTACACCAATGCCGGGTTTACCTTCCAGGTTGATGCGCATTTTTTCCGGCCGGTTCTGAAGAAGGCACTGGGTAGCCAGCACCGTTTCCACTTCAGTGGTACCTATTCCAAAGGCCACCGTTCCGAAAGCCCCGTGGGTGGAGGTATGGCTGTCGCCGCAAACAACAGTCATTCCCGGCTGTGTAAGTCCGAGTTCAGGGCCCATGACATGGACCACCCCCTGAAACGGATGTCCCGGCCCGAAGAACCTGATACCGTGTTCCCGTGTATTCCGTGTTAACTGATCCACCTGTTTCCGTGAAAGCGGGTCGGTCATGGGTTGCTCCTGATTGACAGTAGGTACATTATGGTCGGCAGTAGCCACCGTTTTGCATGGGCGGAATACTTTCAATCCTCTTTCCGCGAGGCCGGCAAAGGCCTGCGGGCTGGTCACCTCATGCACCAGGTGCAGATCGATATACAGCACATCGGGGCCCTGTTCTATCCGGCGTACCACGTGGCTATCCCATATTTTATCAAACAGGGTTTTCGGCTCTTTCATAACTGCAGTCATTGTTTTACAGGTCGTTCTATTTTCGAAACGGCATCCAGGAAAGCTTCCACCGAGGCGGTGATGATGTCGGTGCTGGCTGAAAAGCCATAATACAGCCTTCCCCGGTTCTCCACCTGCACATGAACTTTTCCAATATCATCACTGCCCCGGGTAATGGCCTGCACCAGGAACTCTTCCAGCTGTACCTTCCGGGAAAGGATCTTTTTTACCGCTGAAAAAGCCGCATCTATAGGTCCGTTTCCTGAAGCGGATTCCGTAATTTTTCCGTTTTCCGTACTGACCGTAACGGTAGCCGTGGGCTTTACCGATCTTCCGCAAAGAACCTGCAGCCCGGTCAGTTCAAACCCCCTGGTTTTTTCCCGAGAAGTTCCCACAATCACTTCCAGGTCTTCGTCCTTCAGCTCCTTCTTCCGGTCGGCCAGCTCGAGAAACTTTGCATACACACTGTCCAGTTCGTTTTTTTCCAGGCGGTACCCCATGGATTCCAGCCGGTGCTTTAATGCGGCCCTGCCGCTTCTGGCTGTCAGAATTATCGACGATTGCCGTACCCCCACATCTTTGGGATCCATGATCTCATAATTCAACCGGTTTTTCAGCACACCGTCCTGATGGATCCCCGAGGAGTGGGCAAAGGCATTCCTTCCCACCACGGCCTTGTTGGGTTGTACCGGCATGTTCATCAGCGACGACACCAGCCGGCTGGTAGGAAATATTTTTTTCGACCGGATGCCGCAGTTCAGGGAAAGGTCTTTGCTTCGGCTTTTCAGGATCATGGCCATCTCTTCGAGGGAGGTGTTACCGGCCCTTTCACCTACTCCGTTGACCGTTACCTCTACCTGACGTGCTCCGTTGACCACTCCGGCCAACGTATTGGCCGTGGCCATTCCCAGGTCGTTATGACAGTGAGTGGAGATCACTGCCCGGTGAATTCCCTTCACATTTTCCTTCAGGTACCGGATCTTTTCCCCGTACTCCCCGGGCAGGCAGTAGCCGGTGGTATCGGGTATATTCACCACGGTAGCTCCCGCCCTGATCGCTTCTTCCACCACCCGGGCCAGGTATTCATTATCGGTACGTCCGGCGTCTTCTGCGTAGAACTCCACATCTTCCACAAATTTTTTTGCGTATTTCACCGCTTCGCGGGTTCGTTCAATGATCTTCCCGCGGGTTGAATTCAGTTTGTATTCAATATGAAAGAAGGAAGTTCCAATGCCTGTATGAATCCGGGGCCTGCGGGCATGCTGCAACGCCCGGGCCGCCACCTCGATGTCCTTTTCTACCGCCCGGGTCAGGGCACAGACCACCGGTTCCGATACGGCTTTCGAAATTTCCTGTACCGACCGGAAATCGCCAGGGCTGGAAACCGGGAATCCCGCCTCGATCACATCCACCCCCAGGGCTTCAAGCGTCCTGGCCACTTCGATCTTTTCAATGGTGTTCAGCTGGCAACCGGGCACCTGTTCCCCATCGCGCAGGGTGGTATCAAAAAAATACACTCTATTATCATTATTCATTTCCCCGCACGGTTTTAAGGTCTGAGTTTTCTCACGGCAGCTCCTGTTTGCCACATTTCCGATTCCCTGAGCTGTTTCAGCTCTTCGGAAAGCTTTTCGCGGTAGTCGTCCTGCCGGTTGGCTTCAATGGTAATGGCTGCTTCCTTACCGGAAGCTACACTTTCGTAAAGCCGGTCGAACACAGGGGCCACCGCGTCCCTGAACCGGTTTTTCCAGTCGAGCGCCCCCCGCTGGGCAGTGGTAGAGCAATTAGCATACATCCAATCCATCCCGTTTTCCGCCACCAGGGGCATCAGGCTCTGGGTCAGTTCCTCCACGGTTTCGTTAAAAGCTTCGGAAGGAGTATGACCCATGGCCCGTAACTTATTGTACTGAGCTTCCATCAATCCTGCCAGGGCGCCCATCAGCACTCCCCTTTCGCCGGTCAGGTCGCTGAACACTTCTTTCTGAAAGTCAGTTTCGAACAGATAGGCAGATCCAATCCCGATCCCAAGAGAAATTACGCGATCCCACGCCCTGCCGGTAGCATCGCGGTAAATGGCGTAGCTGCTGTTGAGGCCTTTCCCCTCGAGGTACAATCTTCTCAGGGAAGTGCCCGAACCTTTGGGAGCCACCAGGATGACATCCACCCCAGGAGGCGGCACAATACCCGTTTGGTCGCTGTAGGTCACACCGAACCCATGTGAAAAATAGAGGGCTTTACCCGGTTCCAGGTTCTTTTCAATCACAGGCCATGCACTGATCTGCCCTGCATCGGAAAGAAGGAACATAATCACGGTCCCTTTCCGGCAGGCAGTTTCTATATCGAACAGGTCTGCGCCTTCCTTCCAGCCGTCGGCCAGCGCTTTTCCCCAGGAAGCACCGCCCCTGCGTTGTCCCACAATCACATTGAATCCGTTATCTTTCAGATTGAGTGCCTGCCCAGGCCCCTGTACGCCGTATCCGATCACGGCCAGGGTTTCTTTTTTAAGGATATCCCTTGCCTTTTCGAGGGAGAACTCCCTCCGGGTGACGACATTTTCCGTCACGCCTCCGAAATTGATTTTTGCCATGTTTCGTTTTTTAGTATGATTCGTCTTCCTTCAGGATGTAGTTAAATGCCATTTCTTTTTCTTCCAGGTGAACTGTAAGCTCTTTCATGGGCTTGGTAATGGCCACCCTGCCCGAACGGATAAATTCCAGCAGCTTGTGTTTCTTCAGTTTTTCGAGCAATTCCTGGGTTTCGGTTTTATGGCCGGTTTTCTCTATCACCGTATATTCCGGTGTTACTTCCAGTACCCTGGCCCCGTAATCCCTGATCAGGGTTTCCAGTCCGATCGATCCGGTCACCTCGCCGGTAGGAAGCTTGTAAAGCGCAATCTCCTGGTAAATGATCTGGTCAGTCGTGTAATAAAAAGCTTTCAGCACATCCACCAGTTTTTCGATCTGCAGAGCCACTTTCCTGACCAGATCCTCGTAACTGTTGATCACAATAGTGAAGCAATGGATGCCGGGAATATGCGATTCCGAAACCGTGAGGCTTTCAATGTTGATCTTTCGCCTGGTAAATATGATGGTCAGGCGGTTGAGTAAACCGATATGGTTTTCGCTGAACACATTGATGGTATATTCCCTGATTTCTTTTTTCTGTTCGCTGTTCATGATATCCTGTTTTGGTGATTATTCAAGACGAACATTGGATACCGATTCCCCGGTAGGGATCATCGGAAATACATTGTGTTCGGGCTCCACCATGACCTCAAGGAAAGAGCTGTCATCAGAGGCCAGGAGGCGATCCAGTTTTTCATCCAGATCTTCCCGTATAATACACCGCTCCGCATGGATGCCGTATGCATTTGCCACGTTAACAAAATCGGGGTTTTGCAGTTCGGTAAAGGAATACCGCTTTCTGAAGAACATATCCTGCCACTGCCTGACCATTCCCAGAAACTGATTGTTAAGCAGGATTATTTTTACAGGTACTTTCGACTGGGTAATGGTGCCCAGTTCCTGGATCGTCATCTGGAAGCCTCCGTCACCCACAAAGAGTACCACATCCCTGTCGGGCCGTCCGATTTTTGCCCCGATGGAAGCCGGCAATCCGAATCCCATAGTCCCCAGCCCTCCCGAGGTTACAAAACTGCCCGGACGCTGGAACATATAATACCGGGCTGCCACCATCTGGTGCTGCCCCACATCGGTCACCACCACAGCCTCTCCCTGGGTCATTTCCGATACACGGTGTACCACCTCATCCATTTTGATTTGTCCGTTAACGGGTTTCCTGTTGGGGCGGATCACTGTTTCCTCCTCCTCTGTCCGGAATGAGCCGAACGTATCGATCCACCCGGTATGGCGGTTTTCTTTCACATAAGAAAGAAGGGTGGATAGCGCTTCCCGGGCATCGGCAACAACAGACAGGGTCACCGGCACATTCTTATTGATCTCGGCAGGATCAATATCTATATGGATAATTTTTGCCTGCCGGGCATAACTCTCCAGCCGGCCGGTAATACGGTCGTCAAAACGAAGTCCAACGGCGATCAGCACATCACATTCGTTGGTTTTCACGTTGGGAGCAAAATTGCCATGCATACCCAGCATGCCTGCAAACAACCTGTGCCCTGAAGGAAAAGCCGATAAGCCAAGCAGGGTACTGGCCACCGGAATATCGGCCCGGGTAGCCAACTCCATAAGCTGATCCTGTGCTCCTGATATCAACACCCCGTGTCCGGCCAGGATGAGCGGTTTACGCGACTGGTTGATCAGCCTGGCAGCCTCCTGTATCTCATTCAGTTTTACCTTCGGATAGGGGAAGTAACTTCTCAGCCGGGTGCATTTGCGGTATGACCATGTTGTTTCCCCAAACTGGGCATCCTTGGTAATATCTACCAGCACCGGCCCTGGCCGGCCGGTTTTTGCCAGGTAAAATGCCCGGGCAATGACCCTGGGAACATCTTCCGCCGAGGTGATCTGGGCATTCCATTTGGTTACCGGCATTGAGATCCCTACCACGTCGGTTTCCTGGAAGGCATCGGAACCGAGCAGAGGGGAAGCGACCTGCCCGGTGATGCACACCATCGGAACCGAATCGATCATGGCATTGGCCAGGCCGGTGATCAGGTTTGTGGCTCCCGGTCCGGAAGTAACCAGGCAAACACCCACTTTTTCTGTTACCCTTGCATACCCATCGGCTGCATGCGCGGCACCCTGCTCATGCCTGACCAGGATATGCCTGAGCCGGTCGCGGTAATCATACAGAGCGTCATAGACAGGCATGATGGCCCCTCCGGGATATCCAAAGATCACATCGACTCCTTCTTCCAGAAGGGAAAGCATGAGTGCTTCCGATCCTGTGACGGTACAGCCTGTTTTTGAGGCTGTCGCCATTTTTTGGTTTTCACGATTTTCCCTGAACATGATATGAAATATTAGGGTTGAATGATTCTTACAGCTCCCCGGTCGGCAGAGGAAACAAACCGGGCATAGACTCTCAGGGCGGCAGTGATATTCCTGTTTCTCCCATCCGGAGTATAGGCTGCCGCCCCCCTGCCTTTTTCCTGTTCTTCTCTATGTTCCCATTCCCTGTCGTCCACTTCCGCCATGATGGTGCCGGCTGAGATATCGATACGGATCCTGTCGCCTTCCCGCAGCAATGCGATCTTTCCACCGGCTGCGGCCTCAGGAGAAATGTGCCCGACTGACAGGCCGGATGTACCGCCGGAAAACCTGCCGTCGGTGATGAGCGCCACTTTTTTGTCGAGCTTTACCGATTTCAGATAAGAGGTGGGATACAGCATTTCCTGCATTCCCGGTCCACCGCGTGGCCCCTCGTACCTGATCACCAGCACATCTCCTTCTCTGATCTTTCCGGAAAGAATGGCTTCACATGCGGTTTCCTGTGATTCAAATACATGGGCCCTGCCGGTAAAAACCAGCATGGAAGGATCGACAGCGGCTGTTTTGACCACGCACCCGCCGGAAGCAATATTCCCTTTCAATACCGCCAGCCCTCCCTTGCGCGAATACGCATGCTCAACCGACCGGATGCATCCCTGTTGCCTGTCGGTATCCAGTTGTTCGGCATATTTTCCCTGTGAGCTGCCCGCAAAATTCACGATCCCTCCCGGTGCACTGCGGTACAGTTTCAGGGCTTCGCCGGTAACCCTTTCGCTGCAAATATCATAGCGGGCAATGGCTTCTCCCAGGGACAGGCCGTCAACCCGGAACACCTCCCGGTCGATCAGGCCGGCCCGGTCCAGCTCACCCAGGATGGAAAGCACCCCCCCGGCCCGGTTAACATCTTCCATATGATAGTGCGAACCGGGAGAAACCTTACACAGATGAGGGATCTTTCCTGAAAAACGGGCCACATCATCCAGGGTGAAATCTAGTTGGGCCTCATATGCAATGGCCAGGAGGTGAAGGACGGTATTGGTGGATCCTCCCATCGCCAGATCAAGAGCCATGGCATTGCCGAACGCTTTTTCCGAAGCGATATTCCGCGGCAGAACCCTATCATCCCCGTCGTTGTAGTATCGCATGGCCAGGCGCACTATTTGCTGAGCTGCCGAATGCAGAAGATGCTCTCTGTTCCGGTGAGTAGCCACCACGGTCCCGTTCCCCGGAAGGGAAAGCCCCAGGGCTTCCGTGAGGCAGTTCATGGAATTGGCAGTGAACATCCCCGCACAGGATCCGCAGGTAGGGCAGGCCAGGCGTTCCACCTGTTCAAGTAGCGAATCCTCCACGGTGGGATCGCCTGCCATGACCATGGCATCCACCAGATCGATTTTCTTCCCTGCCACCGTACCCGCTTCCATGGGTCCCCCGGAAACAAAAACAGCCGGGATATTCAGCCTCATGGCGGCCATAAGCATTCCCGGTGTGATCTTGTCGCAATTGCTGATGCAAATCATGGCATCGGCACGGTGCGCATTAACCATATATTCCACGCTGTCGGCAATCAGTTCGCGGGAAGGCAATGAATACAGCATCCCGTCGTGCCCCATGGCTATGCCGTCGTCAATGGCAATGGTGTTGAACTCGGCAGCAAAACACCCCGCCTGCTCGATCACTTTTTTCACCTGCTGGCCGGCAGGATGCAAATGAGCATGTCCCGGCACAAACTGGCTGAACGAATTGACCACGGCAATGACAGGCATTCCAAAATGCGCATCCTTCATTCCGTTGGCCCTCCACAGGCTTCGGGCGCCCGCCATTTTTCGACCCTGTGTACTGGTATGGCTTCTCAGTGGTATCTTCATTTTTCTCCATAAAAAAAGAGCCGCTCTCCCTGGTGAGAACGGCTCCGGTTAACCATTTATAGCTACAAGCATACCATTCTCACCCGCTCATCCTGAGGAGGAGGAGAATCAAAAGGGTAATCATGATATGCTGACCTGTACGTGTCATTTCGATGTAAAAGTAAACAATGATTCCATTCGTGGTATCAAAAGGATAAAAAAAATATGTTATTTAACATAATTTTAAATAAGTAACAACCCTATTTGCATGTACAATAATATGTTATGTTTTGTAATAATCTATGATACCCAGATCAAAAAAAGACATCCGGCCTCAGCCGGATGTCTTTTTTTTATTGCATAATAATCTTATTATGGTGTATTACAATAAAGAAAATGCAGCGGTAACACCTGCCATCACAATGGAAACCATGCTCATCAGCTTGATGAGGATATTCAGGCTGGGGCCGGAGGTATCCTTGAAGGGATCGCCCACAGTATCACCCACCACTGCGGCATGATGGTTATCAGAGCCTTTTCCGCCATAATTTCCTTCTTCAATATATTTTTTGGCATTATCCCAGGCTCCACCGGCATTGGCCATGAAAATAGCCAGAACAAATCCTGCGGCCAGGCCGCCGGTCAACAGTCCGAGCACGCCGGGGACGCCAAAAATCAGGCCCGTAAGAACGGGAGCTGCAATAGCCAGAGATGCGGGAAGGATCATTTCACGCTGGGCCCCTTTGGTGGAGATAGCCACACAACGCTCGTAATCGGGCTCGGCTTTCCCTTCCATTATTCCAACGATTTCACGGAACTGGCGGCGAACCTCGTTTACCATCTGCTGGGCTGCCCTTCCCACCGCATTCATGGTCAGTCCGCAGAACACGAATGCCATCATGGAACCGAGAAACATGCCGGCCAGCACTTTGGGATTCATCAGGCTCACATTGTAATAATTCATAAAATCGACAATGTTGGCTTTGGCCACTTCAATGGTATCGCCGTCGGCAAATTCCAGCACAGTTTCCCCAATCCTTATCAGCCCTATCTTGATCTCTTCAATATAGGAAGCCAGCAGCGCCAGGGCGGTAAGAGCGGCCGACCCGATGGCGAATCCTTTACCGGTAGCGGCAGTAGTATTCCCGAGGGCATCCAGGGCATCGGTACGCTGCCGCACTTCGGGCTCCAGGTGACACATTTCGGCATTCCCACCGGCATTATCGGCAATCGGTCCGTACGCATCGCTGGCCAGGGTAATTCCCAGGGTGGAAAGCATGCCCACAGCCGCAATTCCTATTCCGTAAAGGCCCATGCTCAGGTTTCCCAGGTCAAAGCCTGAAGCAAACAGAAAAGCCAGGATAATACCGGTAACTACAGCAATCACCGGAATGGCGGTTGACAACATTCCCAGCCCGATTCCTGAAATAATGACCGTAGCAGGTCCCGTTCCGGTGCTTTCCGCCACCTTTCGTGTAGGCTTGAAGGAATGCGAGGTGTAATATTCGGTGGACTTGCCGATAACCACACCCACGATAAGTCCTACCACTACCGACATAGATATCCAGAACCAGTTCTCGAGTTTCAGCATGTACAAAATGCCGAACGCAGCCAGAGCAATGAGTACCGATGAAACATTGATCCCGAATCCGAGAGATTTCAGCAGCTCACCCATGCCGGCGCCTTCGCGGGTCCTGACCATATAGATACCCAGAATGGAAAGGACAATACCCACTGCGGCAATCAGCATGGGGGCAATCACCGCCCTCAACTGCATGGATTCGTTTGCCAGAAAAGCCGAAGCACCGAGAGCCATGGTTGCCAGGATGGAACCTGCGTACGACTCGTACAGGTCGGCACCCATACCGGCCACATCGCCCACATTATCGCCAACATTATCGGCAATGGTTGCCGGGTTACGGGGGTCATCCTCGGGAATACCGGCTTCCACTTTTCCCACCAGATCGGCTCCTACATCGGCAGCCTTGGTGTATATGCCACCACCCACACGTGCAAAGAGGGCCTGGGTGGAGGCACCCATTCCGAATGTCAGCATGGTGGTGGTAATGATCATCAGCTTGTGGCCGGAATCGGCATCTTCAACAAAATGATTCAGCACCAGATACCACACAGTTACATCAAGCAGGGCAAGACCCACAACCACCAGGCCCATCACTCCGCCACTCCGGAAAGCCACCTTCAGTCCAGCATCCAATGATGTACGGGCTGCGTTGGTTGTTCGTGCCGAGGCATAGGTAGCTGTTTTCATTCCGATGAAGCCTGCCAGACCACTGAAAAACCCTCCGGTAAGAAAAGCAAATGGCACCCATTTGTTCTGGAACTCCAGTCCATATGCCAGATAAACGAAGAAAAGAGACAGAACAACAAATACAATGACAACGACCTTATACTGCTGCCATATGTACGACATCGCCCCTTTTCTGACATGTTCGGCAATTTTTTTCATGGCGTCGGTCCCTTCGCTTTTCTTCATCATTTGCCTGAAGAAAATATAAGCAAATACCAGGGCCAGAATAGCCGCCGCCAGAGCAACAAAAATCCATGACTCAGAATTGTTCATACCTTTCGGTTTTTAAAGATTCGACGTATCTTCCAAACAGGAAAGAAGGAATGAATGCACCCATTCTTCCTTCCTGCCGGAAACACTCTGCATTTACAATTCCTTTAACAGAAATGCAGGGTGGCTCCGGCAAAAAATAAGCCCTAAAACTACATGCAGAATTGGTATTTTACAAATTATTTCTTCTCTTTTACATAAGTTTCAAGCCATTCGTTCATTTCCCAGAGGGTATGCAGAACCGATTCACGGGCCGCGTACCCGTGACTTTCCAGCGGTAACATCACCAGTCTGACGATCCCTCCGTGACCCTTGATGGCGGCATACAATCTTTCACTCTGTATGGGGAATGTTCCAGAATTATTATCTGCCATACCATGGATCAGGAGAAGAGGTTCATTGATCTTATCGGCATGCATGAACGGTGACATTTGATTGTACACATGGGGTGCCTGCCAGTAGGTGCGGGGTTCGGCCTGGAACCCGAAAGGAGTAAGTGTGCGGTTATATGCCCCGCTCCGGGCAATTCCGGCAGCGAACAGATCGGAATGTGCCAGCAGGTTGGCAGTCATAAAAGCTCCATAAGAATGCCCGCCCACAGCAACGCGCTGCCGGTCGGTTACCCCCATTTCCACTGCTTTTTCAATGGCAGCCTTTGTATTGGCCACCAGTTGTTCCACAAAAGTATCGTTTGGTTCCTGCTCACCCTCACCCACAATGGGAAATGCCGCGTTGTTCAGAACGGCATATCCCTGGGTAACCCAGAGGATGGGAGATGTATTGCCAATCCTTGTAAAAGTATAAGGAGAACCGCTCACCTGGCCTGCCGCATCGGCACTCTTATACTCCCTGGGGTATGCCCAGAGGAATGTGGGCAGGGGACCCTCTTCCTTCTTGTACCCAGGAGGCAGGTATAGCTCAAAGCTCAGTTGAACGCCATCCTCTCTTTCATAAAAAACCATTTCCTTATGCATCTCTTTCAGCTCCGGGTAGGGATGCGGAAAGCTGGTAATTTGCGTTAGCTGCCCGTTGTTAAGGTTTCTGAGATAATAATTTGGCACCTCGGTTTGCGACTGACGGTTGGTGAGTACGATCCCTTTCTGTACATTCAACAGAGTAACCGGCGTTTCATACCAGGGAGGATCGGAACGCCACAAACGTTTTATTTCACCGTTCCTGATACGATATCGGTCGATAAAAGGCCGGTCGCCCTCCTCACTGGCCCCCCTTCCGGTAAGGTAGAGAAATTTCCCGTTCCCTCCGAACAGGAGAACCCTCTTTCCACTCTTATTATAAGTAGTTTCAAAACTTCCCGGATCGTTATACCGGTCTTCCGTGTTCAGGTCAAAAACCAGTGTTTTTTCCGTATCCCCGGGAGTAAAAAAGTACACTTTCATTTGCCGGGTCTTTCTCCAGTATTCAGTGGCAACGGCCAGTTCCTCATTCCCCCAGGTAATTCCCCTGTATCTCATTCCGAAACGGATACCGGGCACAGGATCTCCCGTAAAAGGAGCAGGCAGCATGTACAGCCGGTCGCGGTATTCCGCTTCTATTGAAGGATCCCCCTCGTCCAGGGCTTCCACCCAGTACAGGGTGGCGGGCACATCGCTTCTCCATGCAAAAGAACGGGGGCCTTTCCTTACCGCATCAAATCCCTGAGGAACGTCTTCTGCCAGCGGAATATCGGCCACCTGCCTGACCAGGTCACCCTGACTATTCCAAATCTCCACACGCTGAGGGAAACTGTAATAAGGCACCAGGTAGGAAAACGGCCGGTGCACTTCTTCCACCAGCAGGTAGTTGCCGTCAGGGGATACCTCTATTCCGGAAATAATTCCCGGATCACCCAGCAGGGTGCGGTTTTTCTGCATATCGATCCGCACCAGCTGCGAGGTGGTATAGTATTCAAAAATATCCTCGTCGTAAGGATCCGAAAGCATATCCTGGTATGTTCGCACGGCTGCCTTTTTCCCGATGTTCTCCTGAACTACCGGTCCGGAAGGAATTTTAGGTTTTTCAGGCGGTTTTTGCCTGCCCGTGGGAACCGCTTTGAATACAATCTCTTTCCCGCCGGGCATCCAGATAAAAGCATTTCTTCCGAGGGTGGCATTCAGTTCCGGGCCGGTCAGTGCCCTGGCAGCCGCCGTTTCCATATCTGCCACCCACAACTCGATGCCTTCCTCTTTCAGCAGGCTAAAAGCCAGCCGCCGGCCATCGGGTGACCAGGCTATGTCGAGAATACGCGCATCATCGGGCAAGCCTGTGATCTGGCGTTCCTGGCTTCTGTTCACATCCACCACTTTCAGCCCGGTAAGGTAACCTGTCCGGCTGGGGCCGAAAACCGCGGGATCGATCCTGATCCCGCCCAGCCTCAATTCTTCCGAAGCCAGATCTCTGATCGAAGGCATACCGGGTCGTTCCATCACCACCATCAGGGTCCCCGTGGGGCTGACACTCACCCCCGGTGTGGGAGGCGCCTCGGCAATACGTGCCATATTTTCCGGCGGACGCTGATAAACCAGATCTTTCTGGCCCATAGCGGAAATACTCCCTGCAAAGGCCAGAATGAACAATAGAATCCTTTTTATTCCTTTAGACTTCATGTTTCTGTAATTTATCCGGTTTCACAAAAAACAGCCTAAAATTATCGATTTTACTCTTACTTTTGCAATAAACACCTCTCAAATGCAAAATATATATAAAGAGTATCAACGCACGATTGACCAACTCTGGGATGACCGTTCCCTTCTGAATGACCAGAAATATCTGAACACCCTTTTTGCAGTGATCGAACTGCTGGACAAGGGCAGGGTAAGGGTGGCCGAGCCGGGCAGCCATGGATGGACAGTTAACCAGTGGATCAAAAAGGCAGTGCTTCTGTATTTTCCGGCCCGGAAAATGGAAACGGTGGAAGCCGGGCCATTTGAGTACCATGACAAAATCCCCCTGAAAAAAGGATATGCCGCCATGGGTGTCAGGGTGGTTCCCCATGCACTGGCCCGTTACGGCGCATACCTGGCCCGAGATGTGATCATGATGCCCTCGTATGTGAATATCGGGGCTTATGTGGATGAAGGCACCATGGTAGATACCTGGGCCACGGTAGGTTCCTGCGCCCAGATAGGTAAACGGGTTCATTTAAGCGGAGGCGTGGGCATCGGAGGGGTTTTGGAACCTGTTCAGGCAGCACCCGTGATCATTGAAGACGATTGTTTTATCGGGTCGAGAAGCATCGTGGTGGAAGGAGCCCGGGTGGAAAAAGAAGCCGTGCTGGGAGCCAATGTGGTGATTACCCAGTCTACCCGCATTATTGATGTCACCGGGAAAGAACCCCGGGAATACCGCGGGGTAGTACCATCCCGTTCTGTTGTGATTCCCGGCTCATTTACCAAACGTTTTCCGGCCGGTGATTTTGAGGTCTCCTGTGCCCTGATCATCGGGAAAAGAAAAGAATCGACCGACAGGAAAACCTCTCTGAACGACGCCCTGCGTGAATACCATGTTGCCGTATGATACTGGGTTTCGATGCAAAAAGAGCTTTCTTCAACCGCAGCGGCCTGGGTAATTACAGCCGTGATACCCTCCGCCTGCTGACAGAAAACCTTTCCGGCAACCAATTTCATCTGTATACACCGATCCCAAAAGAATCCCTGTTCTCTCAAACTGGAAAAACAAATACGTTCATTCACACTCCCATGAAACGTATCCACCGCTGGTTTCCCTGGTGGTGGCGCTCGGGGGCCCTGGTTCCTGAACTGAAAATTCACGGCATTCAGATTTATCACGGGCTAAGCAATGAAATACCGGCAGGCCTGCAACAGGCCGGCATAAGGTCAGTAGTCAGTATTCACGACCTGATATTCCTTAGGTATCCCCGGCAATATTCAGCGGTGGACCGCACCATTTATACTATCAAAACCAGGAATGCCTGCCGTTCGGCCGACCGGGTTGTGGCCATCAGCGAACAAACCCGCAACGACCTGATCCATTTTCTGCATATTCCCCCAAACCGGGTCAGGGTAATCTATCAGGGCTGCCATCCTGCCTTCAGTCACAGACTAACAGAGGAACAAATACAACAAACCCTCAGCAGGTACTCCCTGCCCCGTTCTTATATCTTAAGCGTGGGGACCATTGAGGAACGGAAAAACCTGCTGAATGTGGTCAGGGCCCTGCACCGTCTGCATGCCCGGATCCCTCTGGTGGTGGTGGGAAAGGCCCGGCCCTATGCAAAGCGTGTGAAAGAATATATTTGCCGGCATCAGGTTGAACCGGTTACCTTTCTGGAAAACATGCCGGTTGAAGAGCTCCCGGCCCTGTATCAGGCAGCCCGCATGCTGGTCTACCCGTCGGTTTTCGAAGGCTTTGGCATTCCCATTCTGGAAGCGCTGCGGTCGGGGATCCCCGTGGTCACCACCCATAACGGCTGCTTCAGCGAAGTGGGGGGAAAAGCGGCCCTGTATGCCGATCCGGGTTCACCGGAAGAGATCGGCCGGCAGATCCTCAGGCTGTGGCAGGATGATGATCTGCACGGGGAACTGTCAGCCAGAGCCCGGGAACAGGAAACCCGTTTCCGGGATGAAAAAATTGCCAGACAGTGGGAGACCCTTTACCGCGAACTGATCTGATATGGAAAAAGATTTACGAAACGCACTCGAGGTTCTGAGAAGCGGAGGGCTGATCCTTTATCCCACCGATACCGTATGGGGTATTGGCTGCGATGCCACCCGTGAGGACAGTGTGGAAAGGATATACCGTCTCAAACAGAGGGCAGAAAAACAGAGCATGCTGATTTTGGTCGACACAATCGACCGGATATATTCCTACGTGGATCCTGTCCCGGAAATAGCCGTCGATCTGATGGAGATTGCCGACAAACCTCTTACCATTGTGTTTTCAGGAGCCAGAAATCTGGCCTCCAATCTGGTGGCGCATGACGGTTCCATCGGGATCAGGGTTTGCCGGGATCCTTTCTGCCTGGAGCTGATCAAACGCTTCCGGAAACCGGTGGTATCTACTTCCGCCAACCTGCACGGGGAGCCGCCCCCTTCCTGCTTCGCGGAAATCGGGAAACCGGTCCTGCAAGGCGTGGATTATACAGTTACCTGGCGGCAGGATGATATTACCCGTGCCACCCCCTCCGACATTATCCGCATCGGCCCTGGCGGCGAAGTGAAAATACTTCGAAAATCATGAATATTCAGGCCACCTTCCATACCGGAAGGAACGGCCAGAAGCAATATATAAAAAAGGCTACGGAAATTAGTGCATCCATTGCCGCCAGATAACCGGTCTTCCATCTGCCGGTAGCTGCCAGAGTGGTAAACAAAATGCGAAGGAAAAACTGCAGGAAGAAAAAGGAAAACAATCTTATTCCGTGAGGATGATAGGCTTTTGCCGCCTGGAAGTTCAACCTGACCGTTTCTGAAAAGCTTCTTGACAGGCCGGAACTGGGGGATGTTTCTCCCGTAACCAGTTCATAAAAGGATGGAATGGGATGATGTCTCCCGCCGGCAGAAAAAATACCGGCATATAAAAACATCATCCCGATCAATGCGGCAAAAATCAGATTAATGGTCCGGTACGCAGCCCTGTGGCCTGTGTCAGTCAACGGGAACGGTATCTCCAAGTTCCTCTCTGAACTCTTTCAGAGCCTTTCCCGCAGCACGGCCTACCCGGGCAGCTTTCTCTTCATCCGACAGCCCTTCCATATCCTGCAGGAAAGAATCCATTTCCATTTCCAGCTCTTCCAGTGTTTTGTCCAGTTCCTTGTCGATTTCCTTTACCGCCTCATCGAGGCTCTTCCCGTAACCCGATTCAAATTCCTTTTCAAATTCATCCGTAGCCCTGTCCAGGGAACGGAACCACTCTCTTCCCCACTGATTACTGTGCGAGGCTACGACGGCAGCTACGCTGGTTCCCAGAATGGAAATCACCAGGGCCGCAATGATCATCCCTTTGGGAGCCCTTGCCTGGCTGGCCTGGGAAAGGGCCACAACGGCCAGAATAATGGCAATAATTCCGGGAATGAGGGCAATCCAGCCAAAGCAGGGAATAAACGCCAGGATCAGGGCTACAATACCCAGAACCAGAGCAGCAATTCCCAGACCCTGACCCGCATTTGATGTTTGTTCTTCCATGAATTACCGGTTTTTAAGGGTTGTTTATATCAAAGATAGAAAAAAATCAAAAAGGCTGCACGGAAAGGTTATTCCTTCAACAGAATACCGGCCAGGTCTTCCTCCAGTCGCTGCACCGGATGCTCAATAATCCGGCCTATTTCGTCCCCGTTCCTGAAGACGACCATGGTGGGAACAAATTGTATATCCAGTGAACCGAGGTCGATACCCGGGGCAAGCTTATTCCGGTTCACGTAGATCACCTGAAGGCGGGATTCGTTGAATCCCAGCTGGTCAAGAATTTTGTAGAACCTTGGCACTTCCCTTCTGGAGTCAGGGCACCAGGTTCCCAGTACCATGGTAATGGTCACCCCATCCAACGCCTCGGGTTCAATTCCGATGATGCTTTGCTTGTTTACAGAATAGGCATCGTATTCTTCACTGAACCAGGAGAAGAAAGGTTCCAGCAGCAACCCCCGGCGGTTCCCATAACCGACAAGCATCTCATCACCGGTCACTTCATCGTGAACCACCCGGTTCATTTCCTGCGCTGTAGCCATAAGGGCTATAATTAAAAGAAAACCGGATAAAAAAAGGATACGTTTCATGGCAGATGTCTTTACCTGCCCCAAGGTAATAAAAAATCCGATCCGGTTCAGCTACTGGCCGATCAGTATCTCGAGGATTTTAACAGCAGCCTGGCTGACCGGCGTCCCCGGCCCGAATATCGCCACCACACCGGCATTGTACAGAAAATCGTAATCCTGGGAAGGAATCACTCCCCCCACAATGACCATGATATCTTCTCTCCCCAGCTTTTTCAACTCTTCTATTACCTGGGGAACCAGGGTTTTATGGCCGGCAGCCAGGGTAGAGATGCCCAGTACATGCACATCATTTTCCACAGCCTGGCGGGCCGCTTCGGCAGGGGTCTGGAAAAGAGGACCGATATCCACATCAAATCCGATATCGGCATACCCCGTAGAAACCACCTTGGCTCCACGGTCGTGCCCGTCCTGTCCCAGCTTGGCGATCATGATCCGTGGTTGACGGCCTTCTCTGGCGGCAAATTCCCGGGCAAGATTCCGGGCTTTCTGAAATTGTTTGTCTTCCATAGATTCTGAGGAATATACTCCGGAAATGGAACGGATCACAGCCTTATAGCGTCCGAACACCTTTTCCATAGCTTCGGATATTTCACCCAGCGTAACCCTGTTTCTGGCTGCTTCTACCGACAGTTCCAGCAGATTGCCTTTCCCTGTCCGGCATGCTTCGGTAATGGCTTCCAGTGATTTTTTCCCCGCTTCCCCATTCCGTTCCGACTTCAGCTTTTTCAGCCGCCTGATCTGGGCTTCCCGCACAGCCGTATTATCCACTTCCAGGGTTTCGATCGGGTCTTCTTTTTCAAGCCTGTATTTATTCACCCCCACGATGGTTTCCTTCATGGAATCGATGCGTGCCTGTTTCCTGGCCGCCGCCTCCTCGATCCTCATTTTGGGCAAGCCGGTCTCAATGGCTTTGGCCATCCCTCCCAGGTCCTCCACCTCCTGAATGAGCTTCCAGGCTTTGTGAACCAGTTCATGGGTAAGTGATTCCACGTAATACGATCCGCCCCAGGGATCCACGCTGCGGCAAATCTGCGTTTCCTCCTGAATATACAGCTGCGTATTCCTGGCAATGCGGGCTGAAAAGTCTGTGGGCAGGGCAATGGCCTCATCCAGGGCGTTGGTGTGAAGCGACTGGGTGTGCCCCAGGGCAGCGGCCATGGCCTCAATGCAGGTTCGCGTTACATTGTTGAAAGGATCCTGTTCGGTCAGGCTCCATCCCGAGGTTTGCGAATGGGTCCGCAGGGCCATGGATTTGGGATTCTTCGGATTGAACTGTTTCACGATCCGTGCCCACAACAGGCGGGCCGCCCGCATTTTGGCAATTTCCATGAAATGGTTCATACCAATGGCCCAGAAGAATGATATGCGTGGTGCAAAACGGTCAATGTCCAGCCCGGCAGAGATCCCGGTACGCAAATACTCCAGTCCGTCGGCCAGGGTATAGGCCAGCTCCAGATCGGCCGTGGCCCCTGCTTCCTGCATGTGGTAGCCGGAAACGGAAATGGAATTGAACCGGGGCATGTATTTCGAGGTATACTCGAAAATGTCGGCGATGATCTTCATCGATTCCCGGGGAGGATAGATGTATGTATTGCGCACCATGAACTCCTTCAGGATATCGTTCTGAATGGTCCCGGTCAATTGTTCCAGCGTGGCTCCCTGCTCCAGTGCCGTTACAATATAAAAAGCCATGACCGGAAGTACGGCTCCGTTCATGGTCATGGAAACCGACATCTTATCCAGGGGTATCTGATCAAAAAGCACCTTCATATCCAGCACCGAATCGATAGCCACGCCTGCCTTGCCGACATCTCCCACCACCCGTTCATGATCGGAATCATACCCCCGGTGAGTAGCCAGGTCAAATGCCACCGACAGGCCACGCTGCCCGGCAGCCAGGTTCCTTCGGTAGAAAGCATTGGATTCTTCCGCCGTGGAAAAACCGGCATACTGCCTGATGGTCCAGGGCCGGGTAACATACATGGTGGAATAGGGCCCGCGAAGAAATGGCGGCAGGCCAGCCGCGTAGTGCAAATGCTCCATCCCTTCCAGGTCTTCCCGGGTATACAGGGGCTTCACACCAATGTATTCGGGAGTTTCCCACCGGTTCTCTCTGTCATGGTTTTCCGGTTTCCGGTCTGCCAATTTCCGGTATTGACGAATATTGATCCTGGAAAAATCGGGTTTCATATTGTTTCTGTTTGAAATACACCAGGTTAATTATGAGGCAATGATTCCCAGTTCTTTCTGAAATTCTCTGAGGGCCTGAGGCACATCCTGGCGAATATGGATAAAATGCTTTACTCCGGCCTCCCTGAGTTTGTCCATATGTTCCTTCGGATAACCGGCCACCACCACCAGGGTTTTCTCTTTCAGCTTTTCTATAACAGAAGGCACAATCTCAGGATATTCCTCATCGGAACTGCAAATAACGGTAATATCCGCACGGTTTTTCACACTGGCGGCCATTCCTTCTTCCAGGCTGGCATACCCCGGATGATCCATGATCTCGAATCCGGCACAGGCAAAGAAATTCCATGCAAAAGAAGCACGGGCACGCCGCATGACCGGATCGCCGTATGTCAGCAGCAACACCCTGGGACGCTTCCCGGATTTTTCCGTCTGCATCCGGATCTCCTCGTAAACCCTGGCAACACGGCATGGCCGGAGAGGCTGCAGAGGCATTTCGGAAGGGATCTCTTTTGCCTTATCAATCTTCACATCACCGGGTAATGTTTCATCGCTGTCGGCATACATGCTGGTTCCCACCAGCACATCTTTTCTGAGAGCCACATTACGGTCACGTTCTGCAACCACCTTTTCCACCTGTTCCTGAATCCATCCTTTCCGGAATGCTTCGGTAAACCCTCCCATATTGTCCACTTCTCTGAAAAGCTCCCATGAGGCACCGATCATTGAATCGGTAAGGTTTTCCAGATAATAGGATCCTGCCGCCGGATCAGCCACCCTGTTGAAATAGGCCTCCTCTTTCAGGATGATCTGGGTATTGCGGGCAATCCTTTCGGAAAAAGCAGAAGGATCGCGGACCAGGATATCAAAGGGTTCCACACTCAGCGAGCCCGTCCCGCCCAGTACGGCAGCCATGGCTTCGGTGGTCGACCGCAGCATATTTACGTAAGGATCATATATGGTTCTGTTTCGTTGTGAGGTGATACAATGCAGGTGCATGGGAGGTATGCGGCCGGGTTCCATGCCCCATGCCTCCAGTATTCTGCTCCACAGGTAACGCGCAGCTCTCAGCTTGGCTATTTCCAGGAAGTAATGCGATCCGGTCACCATGGAGAACTGGATCCTCGGGGCAACCTGCCGCACATCGAATCCCCTGCCGGTCAGAAAAGACAGATATTCCTGTCCCATGGCCAGCCCGAAAGCCAGTTCCTGCACCAGGCTGGCCCCTGCATGATGAACGGCAGAGGTATGTACCGTGATCAGCCGGTATGCATTCAGTTTGTCCTTCCAGCCGGTAAAAACATGGACCAGCCGGTCCATCCCTTCGGCAGGATCATGGCCGGTAACACAGGTAGCCCCCAGCGGGTCGATCCCTGCCGAGCCCGATATTTTCTCCGGATGGCTGCCTCTGCCTGTAGCGTATCCATACAGCCAGGCAGGCAGATCGGCGGCGCAGGGAAATCCCTCGAAATACAAGGGCACCTTTTCCGGGTCAATGCCCTGAATCAGCCGGTCGAGCTTATCCACACAGGCTTTATCGCTGCCCGTATGCCTGAAGTTAAATACAAATCCGATGGCTTCGGCTCCCCGATCCAGCGCCTCCAGGGCTTTCCGGTTTGCTTTCGCAGGGTCGCTCACCCGGATGTCCTGCCTGATTTCCCAGTTGTTCGCGGAATTACGTCCACCCCTCACAAAAGGGAACACGCCCGGCCGTCCTTCCAGGTAAGAAATGTTCTTCAGGTCTTCCGCCATATAATACGGCTGTACCTGAAAACCTTCCAGGGTTTTCCACACCAGCATTTTTTCATAATCCGCCCCCTTCAGGTCTTTCCTGATCTGGTCTTCCCATTCTTCGCGACTGACAGGGGGAAATGCGGAAAACAGCGGTTCATCTTTCCGGTCCATAGTCCCGTTTTTAAACTTTTCACAAAGTTAAACGAATTTATGTGACAGCCTCCAATGACTTTTGTCATTCAACCCGGCGTCCATCAACCGCATACTGCGGAGAGGAACAAACTCCTTTTTCATTCCCTGCATCCGAAAGGCTGAGGAAAAAACATATCTTTGAGCATAAAAACACTGAAGATGAAAGTCATTCGTTTCAAATCGGCTGAGAGCTATGAGCCGGAAAAGGACTGGAAGCGCCTGAGCCTGTGTGCGGAAAAGGACATATCCATCGAGCATTTCATTAAACCGCCGGGGCATGCTTCCCCGAAACATGATCACCCGAACGCTCAGGTATTGCATGTTCTGGAAGGCAGGCTTTCGATCATCACCGACGAAGAAGGGGAAGAATTCCTGGAACCCGGTGATACGGTTTACATTCCGGGCGGGCAGTCTCATATTGTCAGGAATCCTCTCAACAGGCCTTCTTCCGGCCTGGATATTTTTGTGCCCGGCCGTTCCTTCGATTTCTGGCTGAAACGGAAAAAATAGCCGGCTTATCTTGCCCGGCGGGTAGTGATCAGGATCACTCCGTTGGCTCCCTGAATTCCATATATGGCCGCGGTACCGTCTTTGATCACATCAATTGATTCCACATCGTGCGGATTTACTGAATTCAGATCGTGTATCCGCACTCCGTTCAGCAGGATCAGGGGCTCGGAATCCCGGTTGCTACTGCGACCCCTTATCCTGAGGGTAACTCCTCCGCCGGTCCTGAATACCTCCAGTCCAGGTACCTGTCCTGCCAGTGCCTGCCATACATCAGAATACCCAGCATAATTCACCCGGCAGGCATTCACAGAGGAAACAGAACCAGCCACCTCATCCCTGTTCTGCTCTCCATACCCTATATTTACAGTATTCCCTGATGGTAAAGAAACTGCCAGCGGAAAAGTACAGTTGATCTTTTTCCTTCCGCCGATGGCTTCTTCATACAAACCTGCCAGGGGATGCCTGAAACCGATCGTGTCTGCTTCCGCCGTGATTTTAAGCCGGTAAAATCCCTTTTCATTGGTTACCCGGGGCGTTTCCTGCCCGTCAATCAGGACCCTCACACCGGATATGGGCGAGCCCAGGCTATCTGTCACCACGCCCCTGACCACCCCTTTCTGAGCCGAAGTTTCCGCAATGGCAAAACAAGCCAGCACAATAATGACGAGCGGTATTTTCACAGGGTTTCCCATTTTGTTGTTTGGTCATGTGATACAATGCCAGGTATTAACAGGATGTATCAGACAATTATATCGATTGGTGTATATCAGTTCTTCCCGAACTCCATGAGGTATTCCTTGATGAAATCATTCAGATCCCCATCGAGTACAGCCTGTACATTGGAAGTTTCATAGCCTGTGCGAAGGTCTTTCACCAGCTTGTAGGGATGAAGCACATAGCTGCGTATCTGTGAACCCCATTCAATCTTTTTCTTCTGGCCTTCGATACGCGCCTGTTCTTCCTGCCTTTTCCTCAGCTCAAGCTCGTACAGGTGCGATTTAAGTAATCGCATGGCATTTTCCTTGTTTTTCAGCTGCGACCGGGTTTCCTGGTTTTCGATAACAATACCGGTTGGATGATGCCTCAGTCTGACCGCCGTTTCCACCTTGTTCACATTCTGCCCCCCGGCACCGCTCGAGCGGTAGGTTTCCCAGGTAATATCGGCCGGGTTGACCTCGATTTCAATATTATCGTCCACCACCGGGGAAACAAATACCGAAGCAAAGGTAGTTTGTCTTTTCCCCTGGGCATTGAAGGGAGAAATCCTTACCAGCCGGTGCACCCCGTTCTCACTTTTCAGGTTTCCGTAGGCAAAATCGCCCGTAAATTCCAGGGTAGCCGACTTAATGCCGGCCTCTTCACCCGGAAGCAGGTCAATTTCTCTTACCCGGTAATGATTCCTTTCCCCCCACCGGATATACATCCGCATAAGCATGGCTGCCCAGTCGAGCGATTCGGTTCCTCCTGCCCCCGAATTTATCTTCATGATGGCGCCCAGCCGGTCTTCTTCCTTGCCCAGCATATTCTTCAGCTCCAGTTCACTGATCAGATCAAGGGCTTTCCGGTATTGTTGATCCACCTCTTCTTCTGAAGCTTCTCCCTCCCTGGCAAAATCGTACAGCACCTGCAGGTCATCCAGCGCCGTTTTGATCTTCCCGTATGCCAGGGTATATTCCTTCAGGGAAGCAATGTGCCTCAGTTTTTCTTCGGCTGCTCTGGGATCATTCCAGAAACCGGGGTCCCGGGTAACTTTCTCTTCTTCGGTAATGGCCTGCTGTTTCTTATCGATGTCAAAGATGCCTCCTCAGCGCATCCAGGCGCTCTGAAAGCTCTCTGATCTGTTCCTGATTGATCATGGTCTGTCAGTCTATTTTCCCTGTTCAACAATCCACAAAAGTACGAAAACTCCCGCTTTTATCCCATTTCGAAAGGATCACCGTGTGACAACCCCTCAATAAGCCTGTTGGCAAGCTCCGGCTCAAATCCGCGCGAAAAGGCAAAACGCTGTAATCTGGCCCTGACGGCCAGGGTATTCCCCTTTACCGTGCGCCTTTTTTTCTGCAGTTCCACCCGCATCATCTGCAGGTACTCATTGGAATCGACCTCATCGAGCGTCGGTTCGATCACCTCGTTATTTACCCCTTTCATCCTAAGAGCGTGTCTGATCTTCAGTTTTCCCCATTTATTGAACCTTACCCTGTCGCGAACGAAAGCTCTGGCATAGCGGAATTCGTCAAGAAACCCTTCCTCCCGCAAACCGTCAATTACCTCCTTCACCTCCTCCCCGCTCAGTCCCCACCCACTCAGCTTCTGCTCGATTTCAGCCGTGCAGTATTCCCTCCGGGCACACATGGCCCGGGTTTTTTCCAGGGCTTCCTGTTTTGTCAAACGGATCATTTTCGTCATAATGAATCACTTTCCGGTTGTCTGAAGGCACGGAGCATTCTCCACCTGCCGTGGATATCCCGTGCGGGTGTGACCTGTTCCCAGCCTTTTTTACTGAAAAGTCCGGCCAGCGGTTCCATCATCTTTTCATGCATTTCCACATAGATGGCTCCTCCCGGGATAAGCCGGCTTCTTCCGAATTCCTCCAGGGTCCGGTAAAATAAAAGCGGATCCTGGTCGGGTACAAACAGGGCCTGGCCCGGCTCCGCCTGTGCTACATGGGGCGCAAGGCTGTTCTTTTCACTTTCCGGGATATAGGGTGGATTTGAAACAGCCACTTCATATTGCTCAAGCGCAGGCCAGAAGCAAGGATCAAGGATATCTCCCTGAATCCACTTCACTTCCAGTTGCAGTTCCTTCCCGTTTATCCGCGAACAGGCCAGAGCCCTTTCATCCGCATCCACCCCGGATATTTTCCAGGCGGGCCGCTGTTCTTTCAAAGCCAGGGCAATACACCCGCTTCCGCATCCTATGTCGATCACCCGGCGGGGGTGTGAATCATTTTCCTCTAAAACCCACTGTACCAGTTCTTCCGTTTCGGGGCGGGGGATCAGCACACCTGGGTTAACCCCCATCTTCAATCCGCAGAACCAGGTATGACCCAGGATGTATTGTATGGGAACATGGTTTTTTAACCTTTCCAGGGCATCCAGCATCCAATCCTGTTCCCTGTCCTTCAAATTGGCAGAAAGATTCAGGTAAATTTCGGTTTTTTTATAATTTAGCTGCTCCATCAGAAGGTGGAACAGGTTCCTGATCTCCCGTTCGGGGTATAGTTCCCCGAGCTCATCCCTGAAGCGGCTGATCAATGCTGATATAGTCACTGGCTGGAAAGTCATTACGCAAAGTTAATCATTTCGTTCGGGATGGAAGATCACAGGGTATACATGCAACGTTGTCTTGACCTGGCGGCCCAGGGTACCGGGAATGTGGCCCCCAACCCCATGGTAGGTTCGGTAGTGGTTTGCGATGGCAAGATCATCGGGGAAGGTTATCACCGCCGATACGGAGGGGATCATGCGGAAGTGGAAGCCATCCGGTCGGTACGCAATCCCTCTCTGCTGAAAAACAGTACCCTGTATGTAAACCTCGAACCCTGTGTCCATCACGGAAAAACACCGCCCTGTGCCGATTTGATTATGGCCCGGGATATCCCGCGGGTTGTGATCGGCACTCCCGATATCCATCCCCTGGTGGCCGGAAAGGGTGTGGAAAAACTCACAAAAGGAGGATGCCGGGTAGAAACGGGTGTTCTGGAAAAGGCCTGCCGGGATCTGAACAAACGGTTTTTTACCTTCCATGAAAAAAAGCGCCCTTTTGTGATCCTGAAATGGGCACAGTCGGCCGATGGTTTTATCGACACCGACCGGCAGCCCGGGGATCGGACTCCCCCCGTCTGGATCACCGGTGAATTCGAGCGGCGCCTGGTGCATAAATGGAGGGCCGAAGAATCTGCCATCATGATCGGAACCCATACCGCCCTCAAAGACAATCCCAGGCTCAATGTACGGCACTGGGACGGCCCGCAGCCTGTGCGGATGGTGCTCGACCGAACAGACTCACTGCCCCGCCGTCTGCATCTGTTCGACGGCAGCCAGGATACATGGGTTTTTACGGAAGAACCCTCCCGGAAGGAAGGACGGACAGAGTGGATACAGGTTGGTTTTCATGAAACGCTTTTGCAACAAATAATGAATATCCTGTACCAGAGAAATATACTGTCGCTTTTCGTCGAAGGAGGAGCCATTTTGCTCCGCTCTTTCCTGGACGAAGGATGCTGGGATGAAGCGCGCGTATTCACTGGCCACCAGCTATTTCAAAAGGGGGTCAGGGCACCCGCAACTCCCAAAGAACCAGCCTCCTGTACCCTCTTTGAAAAAAGCCGCCTGGCATGTTTTGTGAACAAATCCCGGGGCAGGTGATCATCTTTTTATCCGGAAAAACATTTTACCGGTCAAATACGTACAATATATGATCAAATTGTTCCTGCTGAAAGGGTTTTTCTTTTTATCTTTGAAAACAGGCCTGTTCTTACTTATGACCTGAATTTATTGACGAAACCATTTAAAAAACATACCATGAAGCGCACCGCCATGAAACACCTTTTGTTGCTTTTCCTGTGTATTTTCAGCCTGAATGTTACTGCACAAAGCGCCAGGAAACTATTCAAGGCAGGCGAAGAATTTGTTGAAAACGGGAAATATGCCGATGCCGTTGAACAATACACCAATGCCCTCAAGGTAGACCCTGAATACACCCGGGCCTATATCGCACGCGCCAGGGCCCTGATCCAAATGGAAGAATACGAACAGGCGCTGGAAGACTGCACCCGGGCCATGGTGTTCAGTCCGAAAGACCAGGAAATATACACCATGGCAGGAAAAATACAGTTCATCCTGGGCAGGTACGAGGAAAGCGTGGACAACCTCAATACGGCTACCAGCCTGAAGAAACGGGACCATGACCCATACCAGTACAAGGCACGCAGCCTGATGGCCCTGGAAAAATTCGAGCGGGCCCTGGAGGTTATTGATACGGCCCTGATCATCGATAAAAATAATTATTACGATAACTACCTGAAGGGGCAGATCCTGGAGAAACTGCGCGACTACTCCCAGGCGGAAGTGTATTACCGGAAAGCCACGAATAACAAAGACCGGTTTGTTGACCCCTACCTGGCCCTGGCCCGTTTGAAGCTGGAACAGAAACGGATGGATGAGGCCATCGGTTTCTGCAATACCACCCTCAGCCTTGACGACAGAAATACGGAAGCCCATTACATCAGAAGTCTGGTTTATGTGGAAAGGCTTGATTTCCCTTCGGCCATCAATGATATTTCCAAAAATATCATTATCGACCCGGAGAATCCCCGCTGGTATATGGTACGCGGGGAATACTACCAGAAATTCAACCAGCATCAGTATGCCATCAACGACTTCAACAAACTGATCCAGTTAACGCCTGACGATCCCGATGCCTACTTCAAGCGGGCCCGTTCATTTGAGGAAATCCTCGATTACTCGTCGGCCATCAAAGATTATGAAAAGATCGCCAGCCTTTCGGAATATGACGTAAAGGCACGGCAGTTGCTTGATGAGGCCCGCAAGCGCCTGTTCGAGCTGAACCGGGAAATCGATCCCCCCGTCATAACCCTCACCGAACCTGTACCGACGCGAAACGAACGCATCCGGATCAGGGGAGACAAAGAAGAATTAGTGATCAAGGGAGAGATCAAAGAAGCCAGTGAACTGGCCATGTTCCGCATCAACGAAACCGATATCCATACCGAGCGTACGCGCGACGGATACACCTTTCTGGCCAGCATACCGGTGAGCCGGAAAGACACGATCAGCTTCACCGTAAAGGATATTTACGATAATCTGCAGGAGGTAACGTATGGTATCGAATGGACAGAAACAAACAAGCCGGAAGTTAAACTCATCGCTCCCTATGCTTCCGACAACGGGGAGATATACCTCAGCAGTGACGATTCCCGCCTGTACGTGGAAGGGCAGATCAACGACGAAAGCCCCATCCGTTCCATCATGGTGGAAGGGCTGAACGCCAGCTACCGGGTCAATGAAATGAACCCCACCTTTTCCGCTACTATTGATATCCTGAATAAGAACAAATTTACCGTGGTGGCGGAAGATGTCAACGGCAACCGGATGGAAAAGGAATTTTCCTTCAACCGGGAAGGAGCCACGATTTCAGAAAGCAATCCCATGGGAAAAACCTGGGTGATCTTCATTGAGAATTCACAGTACCAGACCTTTGCCAGCCTCGACGGTCCAACCAAGGATGTGAGCCTGATGAAAATGGCCCTGGCAAAATATGATATACATAATATCATCACCAAAAAAGACATGACCAAGGAGGAAATGGAGAAATTCTTCTCCATCGAGCTTCGCGACCTGGTCAGAAGCAACCATGTGAATTCGCTCCTGATATGGTATGCCGGGCATGGCAAGTTCATCAATGAAACCGGGTACTGGATCCCGATCGATGCCCGCCGCGACGATGAATACACCTACTTCAACATCAATTTTCTGCGGGCTGCCATGCAAAGCTATCGCCAGCACCTCACCCACCTGCTGGTGGTAACCGATGCCTGCGAGTCGGGGCCTACCTTCTACCAGGCCATGCGGTCCACCCCTGTTCCCAGGAGTTGTGACGATGAAACGGCCACCAAATTCAAATCATCTCAGGTACTCAGTTCCGCCGGGTACGAGCTGGCTGTCGACAATTCCCAGTTCACCCGCACCTTTGCCAATACCCTGGCCAATAACCCCAATGCCTGCCTTCCCATTGAAAACGTGGTGGCGCAGGTTACCGTGGCAGTGGCACAGAATAACCAGCAACGACCCAAATTCGGGAAAATTGCCGGCCTGGAAGATGAAAACGGAACCTTTTTCTTTATCCTGAAAGATTAATCATTCAAAATCCATCCCCATGAATTTTTCTCATGCCTTCCAGGGCGTAAAAATGATTTGCCGGAACCGGCAAATCATTTTTTTTACCGCTGTCTGCCTGCTTTCCACGGCAGTAATACAGGCACAGACCTATTATTTCGATAATTACGGTGTTGCCGAAGGACTGAGCTCTTCCAAAGTTTATACCGTAATCCAGGACAGGGAAGACTATATCTGGCTGGGAACCGATGCCGGTCTGTCTCGCTTCGATGGGGTCAGTTTCCAGAATTTCACCTCGGAAAACGGACTGGCTGAAGGCGGAGTGTATTCCATGATGCAGGATTCCCGCGGGCTCATCTGGCTGGGGCATCTCGACGGCAGGCTGAGCCGCTACAACGGGGAAAAATTTGAAGCCATCCCCATTCTCTCCGGGGAGATCAGAGGCGATATCACTTCCATCCTGGAAGATGTTGCGGGCAATATATGGATCACCACCCAGGGATCGGGAGCTTTCCGCCTGGAGAACCCGGAAGTCGCACCGGCTGAGATCACCTCCCGGCATTTCATCGGTGGCGATCTGAGCGACCAGGTCTTCGCCTCCCTGAAAACACGCAATAACGACATTTACTTGCTCACCGACCAGGGTGTCCGGGTGTTCAACCCCGATTCATCCGGATTTGAAGCCCTGCATATCGAAAACCTGCCCCGGTATTTCATGATCATCACCATGTTCGAGGATTCGGAAGGCGACCTCTGGTTCGGAACATACAACGGGGGCCTGTACCACTACAACAAGAAAACAGGAGATGTTACCATTTATGATTCTGTACGCGACGGACTGGCCAAAAACTGGGTAAGCTGCATTACCCAGGACAGCCGGGGAAGAATGTGGATCGGAACCTGGGGAGGAGGGATCAGCCTGCTGGAAGACGGAAGCTTCCGTAATTTCGATCAGTCTAACGGTTTGCAGGATCTGAACATCAAATGCCTGGTGGAAGACCGGGAAGGAAACATGCTGATCGGGACATACGACCACGGCCTGTCGGTGTTCAAGGGCGACCATTTCGTGACCTTCACCGAAAACGACGGCCTTTCCAATCCCATTGTGTGGGCCATTCACCAGGACCGTACCGGTAAATACTGGTTCGGCACAAACGGCGGGATCACCGTTTACGATCCGGAAGCCGCTCCCGGCCAGCAGTATACCTACTATAACCAGGACAACCGGTACATCGAAAACAAGATCCGGTTCTTCCGCGAAGACCGGCGGGGAAACATCTGGATTGGAACTGAGGGAGGTGGACTGATCAGGTACGAAACTTCCAGCCAACGGTTCGTCAACGACATATACCTCAATGAACGTCTTTACCGCGACCAGATCATCACCGCACTGGAAATTGACAAGAACAACAACCTGTGGATCGGCACCAACGAGGGCCTGGGGTATTTTGAACCTTCCACCGGCTACATCGAACGGGTTACCCAGAGCGGAGGCCTGGCCGGGAACCTGATCTCCTCGCTGTATTACGATTCCGGGGGAAACCTGTGGATAGGCTCACAGGTAACGGGATTGACACGCTGCGTAAAGGAAGGCGATCAATATGTGTTCACCATCATGCCCATGCCCCGCAACTTCACCCCGGTTTCCATGACCGAGGATGCCGAAGGAAATATATGGATCGGAACGGAAAAAGGCGTATACGTGTTCAACAGCGATACCATCATCAGGCACCTCACAGAAAACGACGGCCTGCTGGCCAACAATGTGAACCTGGTGGACCACGACCGGGAATGGAACATGTACATAGGAACGAATAAAGGACTGAACAAATACGTTCCCGAAAAAGACAAAATATACACCTATTCCCGGAAAAGCGGTTTTGTCGGCATCGAAACCAAGGAAAACGCCTCGTTCTGCGACAACGACGGCAGGATGTGGTTCGGGACCGTGGCCGGAGTTACCCGGTACGACCCCCACCGGGTAGCCGATACCGAAATGGAGCCCCTGACCCACATCCGGGCCATGCAGATCAATTATCAGCCGGCCTCGCTCATCCCCGGGCAGAAACTCAGCTACCGGCAGAAAAACATTGTGTTCGACTACAACAGCATCTGCCTCAGAAACCCCGATGCCGTGAGATACAAGGTGATGCTGGAAGGAGCCGACGACGACTGGAGGCCTTCCACCACCCAGACCAGGGCCATCTACCCTGCCCTGTCGCCCGGGAAATACACCTTCAAGGTCATTGCCCGCAACAGCACCGGAAAATGGAACTCGGAACCGGTTACCTACCGTTTCATGATCCGCCCCCCTTTCTATCAAACCTGGTGGTTCATCCTGATATGTGTAGTGGTGGGCATTTCGGCCATTCTGGCCTATATCCGCATCAGGGAACAGCATCTGAAAAGGGAAAACCGTATTCTGGAAGAAAAGGTGGCTGAAAGAACGGCCGAGGTGGTGCAGAAAAGCAAGGAACTGGAAGAAAAAAACAAAGACATTACCGACAGCATCAGATATGCCAAACGCATACAGAATGCCATTCTGCCCCCTCAGGAATCGTTTACCGAAACCTTTATTCTGTTCAGGCCCAAGGATATTGTGAGCGGTGATTTCTACTGGCTGGCCCGCACCGAACACAAACAGCTGATTGCAGCCGTGGATTGCACCGGGCATGGCGTTCCCGGGGCATTCATGTCCATCATCGGGCACAATTCACTGAACAAGATCGTGAAGGAATACCATCTGGATGAACCGGCAGCCATTCTGGACCAGCTGAACCGCGAACTCATCCTTACTTTGCACCAGCAGAGCGAGGACGAAGAGGTAAAAGACGGCATGGACATTGCCCTGATCAGCATCGATATCAAAACCCGCGAACTGCAGTTTGCCGGAGCATACAATCCGCTGTATCATTTCCGCAACGGCGAGCTGACCGAGATCAAAGGCGACCGTACCGCCATCGGAAGAACCGTTCTTTCCCGGCCCCATTCTTATACCAATCATTCGCTGATGCTGGAAAAAGGCGATGTGGTTTATATTTTCTCCGACGGATATGCCGACCAGTTCGGAGGACCCCAGGGCAAAAAATTCAAGTACAGCGCCCTGAAAAACCTTTTGAAGGAAATCAAAGACAAGCCCATGGAAGAGCAAAAGCTCATCCTCGATGAAACCCTGGAAAAATGGAGAGGCAACCTGGAACAGGTGGATGATGTGCTGATCATCGGCAGCCGTATCAACTAACCGGCCTATACCAGGGCAAATCCGATGGCCGAGGAATCCCATCCGTCGGACGAACGGATGGCTTCCATCAGGTTTTCCGGACGGTCGGTCACCGTCCACATCCGTCTGTGCTCGGGCCTCAGAAAATGTTCTTCCACCATCTTTTCCAGAAAGGAGAGCAGGGGATCATAGAATCCTCCGGTATTGATCAGAACAATGGGGCAGGTCAGCATCCCCAGGCGTTTGAGGGTAATGCTTTCCATCAGCTCTTCCAGGGTGCCGGTTCCTCCGGGCAGGGCAATCACAGCATCGGTCGCTTCCAGAAAGGCTCTTTTCCGCTCATGCATGGTTTCCACCACCACCAGTTCGTTCAGCCCCCGGTGAGCCCATTCTGCATCGATCATGAAGCGCGGGATGATCCCGCGAATGTATCCTCCTTCCCTGATCATCCGGTTGGCAAGGCTTCCCATCAAACCCAGGGATCCGCCTCCGTAAATCACCTTCACCCCGTTAGCAGCCAGCACACGGGCCGTATCCTCGGCAGCCTGCAGATACCGGGCAGGCACCCTGCGGCTCGAGGCGGCAAAAACGGTAACCTGTTCAATCATATCTGAATGCAATGACCGCAGGTCAGAGCAGGGGTTCCAGTTTCGAAACCAGCTTTGCCTTCGGAACGGCTCCCACCTGCTTGTCGGCTACCTTTCCATCCTTAAAGTACAGAATGGTGGGAATATTCCGGATGCCAAAACGGGAGGCAATCTCCGGACTGGAATCCACATCCACCTTGCCTACCACCACTTTCCCTTCATACTCTTCGCCTATCTCTTCCACCAGGGGGCCCACCAGCCGGCACGGGCCGCACCATTCAGCCCAGAAATCAACAATCACCGGTTTGTCGGATTTGAGTACCATTTCTTCAAAGTTTGAATCTGTCAATTCAACCGCCATAGTATTCAGTTTAGGTTTATTATTCTACTTTCCAATGCGCACAAAGATAATCAATTCACCAGATATTCTATCCCTGGATGCTGATCCAGAAATTTCAGCAACTCGTCGGTAATCAGGATATTCCTGTTCCTGGAAAACATCTCGACAAGCATTTTTTCAGCCGGATCGTACACACAGAACCGCAGCTGTGTTTTGCCTTTCTTCCGCCCGAGCACCGCCTGGATCCCTTCCAGCAGCTCTGCATTAAGCCGGTCGAGTGGAATGCGCAGGGTGAACCGCTCAATATACTCCTCACGCACCTTTGTCAGCAGGTCGATCTGCCTGATACGGAACTCCAGTTCGTTTTCCCGGTAAGGATTGGGCTGTACCTTCCCTTTTACCATCAGGAAATAATCTTCCGTGAAATACTTGCTGTTATCAACATAGTCGTGGTTGAACATGCGAAAGCGATACGTATCGGTATAATCCTGCAGGGTAAACTGCCCCCAGGGTTTCCCGTTACGGGTGGTTCCTTTCTTCACGGCGGTCACCACACCGGCCACACTGACCTCTTTCCCCTTCAGCGCTTCCAGGTCAGACAGTTCGGCCAGTGTGCAGTTACAGAAATGCCTGATCTCGAGCCTGTAATCATCCAGGGGATGAGCCGTCAGATAAATCCCGATCAGTTCCCTTTCCCTGCTCAGCTTCTCCAGCTTCGACCAGTCTTCTCCGGCGGGCAGTTCGGGCCGTACCGTTTCGGGAGCGCTGGCAGCCCCAAACAGGGAGGGCTGGGAGGCCAGGGTATCGTTCTGAAAAATACTTCCGTACCTCAGCAGGCTTTCAATGAAGTTGCTTCCCCGGCCATCGTCGGCAAAATACTGGCCCCGGCTGATGCCCTTGAAGCAATCGAAAGCCCCCGAAGCGGCCAGCACTTCAATATTCTTCCGGTTCACCACCGTCAGCTTCACCCTTTCCACAAAATCGAAAATATCCCGGTAGGGGCCGCTGGCTTCCCTTTCTTCAATAATGGCCCGGGCCGCTCCTTCTCCCATTCCCTTGATGGCACCCAGCCCAAAACGGATATTCCCTTCCTTGTTTACAATGAAGCGGATATGGCTTTCATTCACATCGGGGCCCAGCACCTGAATACCCATTCGCCGGGTTTCATCCATAAAAATGGTGATCTTCCTGATATCGCTTACATTCCGGCTGAGCACCGCCGCCATGAACTCGGCCGGGTAATGGGCTTTTAGGTAGGCGGTGCGGTATGAAACCATGGCATAGCAGGTGGAATGCGATTTGTTGAAGGCATACTGGGCAAAAGCTTCCCAGTCCCTCCATATCTTTTCCACCGTTTCCTGCTCATAATGGTTTTTCAGGCATCCCTGGATGAATTTTTCCTTCATCCGGTCCATCACGTCCTTCTTCTTCTTCCCCATGGCCTTTCTCAGCTCATCGGCCTCGCCTCCCGTGAATCCGGCCATGGCCCGTGAAAGCTGCATCACCTGTTCCTGGTAAACCGTAATACCGTAGGTAGCCTGCAGGTACTTTTCCATTACCGGAAGCTCGTAATGGATCTTTTCCACCCCGTGTTTCCGGTTGATGAAGCTGGGAATGTATTCCATGGGGCCGGGGCGGAACAGGGCATTCATGGCAATAAGGTCTTCAAACCGGTTGGGTTTGAGCTCACGCAGGTTCTTTTTCATTCCCTCGCTTTCGAACTGGAACAAGCCGGTGGTTTCTCCCCGGCTGTACAGTTCGAACGTTTTTTCGTCGTCCAGCGGTATATCTTCAATCACAAGCCTCCGTCCGGTACTCAGCTCGATGTTGTCCAGTGTATCCTTTATAATGGAAAGGGTTTTCAAGCCCAGGAAATCCATTTTCAGCATGCCCACGCTTTCCACATGATCGCCGTCGTACTGGGTCACCAGTAGGTTGGAATCTTTTGAGATGCACAGGGGAATGTGTTCAATCAGGTCGTCGCGGCCGATGATCACCCCGCAGGCATGCAGGCCGGTATGCCGCACCGAACCTTCGAGGGTTTCGGCATACTTCAGTGTCTGGCTTATCAGTTCGTTTTCCGAGTTCCGGGCCTCCGCCAGTTCCTTCACTTCCCGGTACGCTTCCTTCAGCGATACGCCCTGCCGGTCGGGGACCAGCTTGGCCAGGCGGTCGGCATCGACCAGGGGAAGCTTCTGAACGCGCGCCACATCGCGGATGGCCATTTTCGCAGCCATGGTTCCAAAAGTGATGATGTGCGCCACGCGGTCGCGGCCATATTTCTCCACCACCCACCGCAACACCTGGTCGCGGCCGTCTTCATCGAAATCTATGTCGATATCGGGCATGGAAATGCGGTCGGGATTCAGAAAACGTTCGAACAGAAGATCGTATTTCAGGGGATCGATATCGGTGATGCGGGTACAGTAGGCTACCACCGAACCGGCAGCTGATCCTCTTCCCGGGCCCACCGACACTCCCATTTCCCGCGCCGCTCGTAAAAAATCCTGCACAATGAGGAAATACCCGGGAAATCCCATTCGTTTGATCACCTCCAGCTCGAAATCAATGCGTTCCCTGATCTCACCGGTCATCTCTCCGTAACGCTCACGGGCTCCATCATAAGTCAGGTGCCTGAGGTATTCGTCTTCATTGTCAAAGCCTTCAGGCAGCGGGAAAGCCGGGAGGATGGGGTCGCGGTTCAGATCGTACTCCTCCACCTTGCCGGCCACTTCCATGGTATTCAGCAGCGCCTCCTCCACATCGGCAAAAAGCCCGTACATCTCTTCCCGGGTTTTGAAATATTCCTGCTTGGTATACCGAAGCCTGTTGGGATCATCCAGCTCCGTGCCGGTATTCAGGCAGATCAGCCGGTCATGGGCCTCTGCATCCTCGGCCTCCAGAAAATGCACGTCGTTGGTGGCAATCAGCTTGATGCCATGTTTTTTGCCCAGTTCCATCAGCTTGTGGTTCACTAGTTGCTGACGGTCGTACGTTTCCCTGTCCATCTCAGGGTTCCCCGTGGGATGGCGCATCAGCTCCAGGTAATAATCATCGCCAAAAACCCCCTTGTACCACAACACAGTTTCTTCTGCCAGCGCATCGTCTCCGTCCATAATAGCCTGGGGAACCTCCCCCCCCAGGCAGGCCGAGGCCACCATGATCCCTTCATGGTATTTTTCGAGTATCTCACGGTCGATCCGGGGCTTGTAGTAATGCCCCTCTATCCAGCTCAGAGAAACCAGCTTAACCAGGTTGTGATACCCGGTTTTGTTTTTGGCCAGCAACAACAGGTGCGCTCCGGCCCGGTCTTCCCTGTCGTCCTTGTCGAACCGGCTTTTTCTGGCAATATACGCCTCACAGCCAATAATGGGTTTGATCTTCGCCTTCCGGGCCTCGTTGAAAAATTCCTTTACCCCGAACATATTGCCATGGTCGGTAATGGCCACGGCGGTCATCCCGTCGGCTTTGGCTTTGGCTATCATCTTCGATATCTTCGCAGCCCCGTCGAGAATGGAATACTGTGTATGAACGTGCAGATGGGTAAAGGGTTTCATGCTTTCATGCTACTGATTTTCAACCAACTGTATTTTGTGTGGTTTTGCATTCAAAATTACGGAAAAGGATTCACCCTACCGACCGGTGTTCAAAAGTATTGAATAAAAAATTTTTGCCTGCGGAAAGGCTTCACAGCCAGAACAATGAAAATGCGGGGAAAATTCTGAAAAAATATTCCGCAAGCTAAAATAAATTGTATCTTTGCACCCACTTTACAAAATAAGTAAGATCAAACAAACCATCAAGCGACAGTATGCCAACAAGAATCAGATTGGCCAGACATGGCCGGAAAAGAAAACCGCATTTTCACATTGTGGTTGCAGACAGCAGGGCGCCACGGGATGGCAGATACATTGAAAAAATCGGGATATACAATCCCAATACAAATCCTGCTACGATTGAACTGGATTTTGATCGTGCACTGGATTGGCTTCAGAAGGGAGCACAGCCTTCTGATACATGTCGCGCCATCCTCTCTTACAAAGGCGTCCTTTACAGGAACCATCTCCTCAACGGCGTGAAAAAAGGCGCCTTTTCAGAGGAAGAAGCAGAAAAAAGATTCCAGGCCTGGCTCAGCGAAAAGGAAAGCAAGATCGAAGCCAAAAAAGACCACCTGAAAAAGGCCTGGGAAGACGAACAGAAAAAACGCCTGGAAGCCGAGGCCAAAGTAAACGAAGCCCGCGCAGCCGAACTGGCTAAAAAACAATCGGAACTGGCTGCCGAAGCAGCAGCCGGCGGAGCCGATGCAGGTGAGCAGGCCGAAAGCCAGGCAGGTGAGGAAACACAGGCTGAAGTGAAGGAAGAAGCCGCCGAAAAGAAAGAAATGCCGGAAGCAAAGGAAAAAGAAGAACCGGAAGCAAAGGAAGAAGAACCGGAAGCAAAAGAAGAAAAGCCGGAAGCAAAGAAAGCAGAGCCGGAAGCAAAGGAAGAAACCGGAGTGAAGGAAGATCCTGAAGCAAAAAAGGAGGAGGCCGGGGAAGCAAAAGGCGAAACGGAGGAAAAGGCTGAACCTGCATCCGGAGAAAAGGAAGAAGAAAAACCGGGCGAAGAGGCCGGAGAAAAAGACCGCACGGAAGAGGAAAAGAAATAAGCTTCCTTCCCGTCTTTTCTGATGGACAAAAAAAACTGTTTTTTACTGGGTGAGATCCGGAAGGTTCACGGATACCGGGGCGAACTGATACTCCGGATAAACGAACCTTCCGGGATATCCCGCATGGAACCGGGAGAACCGGTCTTCCTGGATATTGAGGGGGGACTGGTTCCTTTTTTTCTCACAACCGTGGAAGAACGCGATCAGCGTACCGCGGTGATCGCCCTCGACGATGTTGATACGGAAGAAAAAGCCCGCCGCCTGACAGGGATCGCCGTATACCTGCCCGGAACCCGGCCCGGTGGAAACGGAATGAACGAAACAGGCCTTTCTTCCCTGGTTGGATACGAAGTGTTTACCCCGCAGGGAAAGTCGCTGGGACTGGTGGAGGAGGCGGAAGAACTGCCCATGCACTGGGTGCTCAGGTTAAGGAGTCCGGAAGGGGAAAAACTGATCCCACTGCATGAAGACCTGATTGTGGAAATCGATCGCGGAAGAAAAAGAATGGTGATGGATCTGCCCGAAGGGCTGACTGAAATTTAATACCGGGTACCCGTTGGTTCCTCAGAACCGGGCATGTTCAAACCAGGATATCCTTTCCCTCCACTCCTGTGGAATGGAAAAAGTAGCTCCTTTTTTCCTGTCGTATCCCACCAGCACCGACTCACTGTACGATTTGACCGTCCCTGTGTGGGTGCTGACAATTCTCTGGGCCATTCCGATGCTTTTGTTCCCTATGCGGGTAATTCGCGTATGCACCTCGATTTGCTCGTCCAGTCCGATGGGCTCCTGGTAATTGACATGAATGCTCGCCAGTACCAGGGCCTGTTCATTCCAGCTGATCAGCCGGCCGAATACATCCCTGAAATACTGCAACCGGGCATAATCGTAATAATACTGATGTACGGCATTGTTCACATGGCCCATGATATCGATGTCGTTAAACCGTATCTGCACGGGCGTTACATGAGAATAGGTCTCCACTTCTTCCATAAGGAACAATAAAGGATATTTTTTCCACTGCAATGTTGCTGAATCCCCGGCATATTTGCAAGAGAAAAGACAAAATTTCATCGAACCATGATGGCATAGTCAACATAATCAACTGATATTCTATCATTTATTGTTCGAACAATTTTCAGGCCCGAACCGTGCAGCAGATCACAAACGAAACCGTCTTTTGAATGAAACCAATTTTTTAGCCATTATGAAAACAAAGACATTGCCCTTACTCACGATTATTTTTCTGCTGGTAACCGGTATGGTTTCCGTCCATGCCCAAAAACTGATAAAGGAAACCCGGCAGGCAGATGAATTCGACCGGCTCAGCCTGTCTGTAGCAGGCGACGTATACCTGAAGCAGGGACCGTTCTCACTGGTGATCGAGGCAGAAAAAGACATCCTTGCCCTGATCGATACGGAAGTGAAAGACGGTCTTCTTACCATTAAATTCAACAAACGCACAGTGCCCCGGTACGAAAAAATAAATATCTATGTCTCCATGCCCGAGGTCAGGGGGCTGAGTGTTGCCGGCTCCGGAGACATCCTGGCCGAGGGAACCATTACGAGCGATGATTTAAAGCTATCGATCGCCGGCAGCGGCGATATTTCCCTGAATGATCTCAGGGTAGCCGACCTGAAGGCATCCATTGCCGGTTCAGGGGATATCTTTCTGGCCGGCACCGGCCGCCAGGGAAACCTGAAAGCCTCCATCAGCGGGTCGGGCGATATGGAAATCCCGCTGGAATTTGAAAACGCCACGATTGCCATCAGCGGATCGGGCGATTGTTCGGTGAATGTAACCGGTTCGCTCGAGGCGTCTATTGCCGGCAGCGGGTCGGTTACCTACGAAGGCAACCCCGTGGTCAATGCCCGGGTTTCGGGGTCGGGGACGGTAAAGCAGAAATAAACAGGAACCATCTGCAGTAAACCGGATGAATCAACCCCTGCTTCATCCGGTTTTTTGTTTCTCTTTCCTGCCCGGTTCACATTCTCATATCCATTCTTCCAGGGTAAAGGTCCGGGCGGGCCGTATTCCCTTCGGGCCTTTTTCCAGTATGCAGCACTCATGATACAGGTCATGCTGGAAGAACAGCACGTACCCGTTTTCCACCGCCTCTTTCAGAAAAGCTTCCTTTTCCTCCAGCATTTTCACGGGGTATACATCGTAGCTCATATTGTACTTCAGGGGGATATGAGCCACCGATGGGATCAGGTCGGCCATAAAAACAACGGTGCGGTTACGGTACTGGATGAAGGGGATCAGTTGCCCTTCGGTGTGCCCGTGGTACATTCTCAACCGGAAACCGGGCACCGGCTCGTATTCTTCCTCCTCAACGAACTGCAATTGCCCGCTTTCCTTCATGGGCAACAGGTTTTCTTCGGGGTAGGCATCTGCCTCGCGCACATTGGGAGTCATGGCCCAGTCCCACTGCCTGCGGCTTACCAGGTAGGTTGCCCGTGGGAAGGTCATCTCATACCCGGAGCCATCTGCCTTCCGCTTCACTCCCCCTCCGCAATGGTCGGAATGCAGGTGAGTCAGCACCATATCGGTTACCTGTTCCGGCGCATATCCGGCTTTCGCCAGAGCCCCTTCCAATCCGTCCCCTCCGTTCAGGTGCACGTGGGAAAAAAATTTCTCGTCCTGTTTGTCGCCGTACCCGTTATCAACCAGGATCACCCGGTTACCGGTCACGGCCAGGATGGAACGCAGGGCCCAGTTGCACAGGTTGTTTTCATCGGCAGGGTATTTTCGTTGCCACAGCAGTTTGGGCACCACCCCGAACATGGCGCCGCCGTCGACTTTGAAATTGGATATGTGAATGGGAAATAATTCCATAGGAATACGGTTAAGTGCATGTCGATTTGCCAAAGATACAACTTTGAAAGAGAACCGAACCGGATCGGTTCAGACCGATGAAATTCCGTGAAGAGGCAGGGGGTTTCCTCAACTACGTAGTTTACTACGTAGTTATCAGGCTATGTACTAATATATGGTGTGCCCATTTTTAATTTTTTCAATTCAGCAAGTGCATTTACAACACTTAATGACAGCCAGAACCATAATTTAACCTTCTCGCTTTCTTTGATTTGATC
>DSCJ01000113.1 GCA_011049175.1 Bacteroidota bacterium
CATAGCTCAGTAGAGGTGGCCTGTTTGCAGAAACTTGATTTATTCATCCCGCCGGCCGGTGTTTCGCTCCGTTCCCGAAACGGAGCGACATGCTTTTTTGGGGGCAAAAAAGCATGCAAAAAATCCTTCGGCTGCTGATGCTTTTATGGAAAAACTACGGCGGGGCAAAGCCTGCCGCGATCCAAACCCGTCCCTGACGGCGCTGTGCCTGTCAGGGACTCAGACAGGATCGCTGCACAGGCCTTCCCACTTCTTCCCCCGCCTTGTTTTTCTCATAAAACCCTCAGAGGCCAATTCTTTTGATGAATTTCGTTGAAATACCGGCACACAGCTCCGCAGGAGCGGCCTGTTTGCAGAAACGGGGGTGACGAAAAAAAGATCCCCGCACATGCGGTGCGGGGATCTGCCCATAGGTTCAGGGTCAGGTTGGGTGGTTTTAATCTATAAATCCTCTGTTACGGAGAAGGGCTTCGATACTGGGATCTTTTCCCCGGAAGTTCCTGTACAATTGAGCCGGATCTTCCGAACGTCCTTTCGAAAGCACATGCTCCCGGAAACGGGCGGCTACCTCCTGATTGAAAATATCGCCGGTCTCTTTGAACGCCTCAAATGCGTCGGCATCCAGCTGTTCCGACCAGCTGTATGAATAATAACCTGCGGAATAGCCCCCGATGATATGGCTGAAGTAAGTGGTTCGGTACCTGGGAAGGATCTCATCGATCAGCCCCCATTCGTCCATGGTTTGTTCTTCAAACGCCAGAACATCTTCCAGCGAAGGCTCTGTCAGGGTATGGTATTCCATGTCCAGTATGGATGCTGCCATGTATTCCACGGTGGCAAAACCCTGGTTGAAGTTGCCGGCTTCCCTGATCTTTTCAACCAGTTCAGTGGGGATCACCTCACCTGTTTCGTAATGATGGGCGTACATTTCCAGTACTTCGGGTTCGGTAACCCAGTGTTCCATGATCTGGCTGGGCAGTTCAACAAAATCGCGGGGAACGCTTCCCAGGCCGGGATAAGGCACATCGTTAAAGAGAGAATGCAGGGCATGGCCGAACTCATGGAACATGGTTTCCACTTCCTCGAAGGTGAGGAGGGCGGGTTTGTTGCCGGTAGGTCTGGAAAAATTACCCACTACCGATACAATGGGAGTGATCTTTTTCCCATCGCGGTAGTGAGCCCTGCGAAATCCTGTGGTCCATGCACCCACCCTTTTGCCTGGCCGGGGATGCCAGTCGGTGTACAGAAGACCCAGGTGCGAGCCGTCTTTATCGGTAACCTCGAACACTTCGGCTTCTTCATGATAGGTGGGGATGTCGGTGCGTTTCTTAAAGGTGATTCCGTAAAGTTTGGTAGCCACGTCGAACATTCCCTGCTGGGCGTTTTCCATCACCAGGTAGGGGCGGACCATCTCATCGTCCAGCTTGAATTTTTCCTTTTTGATCTTTTCGGTGTAATACCACCAGTCCCAGCTGGCCAGGTCGAAATCGTTCCCTTCCTCTTCGATCAGGTCCTGCTGGGCCCTGGCTTCCTCTTTTGCTACTGGCAGGGCAGCATCCCATACCTGTTCCATGAAATGGAAAACGGTTTCCGGGTTTTTGGCCATATTCCTTTCCAGCACATAATGGGCATGGGTGGCATAACCCAGCATCCGGGCACGTTTCACGCGAAGGTTAATGATCTCCTTCACAATCTCCTTGTTGTCATATTCATTATCGTTGTTACAACGCATGAAATATCCACGGTACAATTTTTCACGCAGGTCCCTTTTTTCGGAATATTGCAGGAAGGGGATCATGCTGGGTTTCTGCAGAGTGAAAACCCATTTGCCTTCCAGCCCTTCGTCCGCTGCGGTTTCGGCTGCCGCGCTGATCACATTGTCGGGCAATCCGGCCAGGTCTTCTTCCTTTTCGATCACCAGCTTGAAATGGTTGGTCTCGGCCAGGAGATTATCGCCGAACTTCACACTCAGTTCCGACAGGCGTTCATTGATCTTTCTCAGCTCGGCCTTTTGCTCCTCGGGAAGGTTTGCTCCGTTGCGGACAAAATCCTGGTAGGTTAATTCCAGCAGGGTCATCTGTGGGGCGGTCAGGTCCAGTTCATTCCGTTTTTCCCATACCCTTTTCACCCGGTCGAACAGTTCGGGGTTCAGGCTGATATTGTTGTAATGTTTTGTCAGCAAGGGCGAGCTTTCCCTGTTCACAGCCTGCATCTCCGGATTGGTGTTAGCTGAATTGATGGGGGAGAAGGTGCTTCTTACCTTATCGAGCATCTGCCCCGACAGGTCGAGGGCAACAATCGTGTTCTCGAACCCCGGTTCTTCCGGGTTGCTGACAATGTCTTCGATCTCCTTGTTGTGCTCTTCCATGGCAGCCAGGTAGGCCGGCATGTAATGTTCCACCCTGATCCTGTCAAAGGGAGGCACACCGAAAGGGGTATCCCATTCCTGGAAGAAGGGATTGATCTCTTCCTGCTTACAGGCACTCATAACCAGCAGTAAAGCGGCGAATATAAAAAAATACTTTCTCATAGGTTTTTGATGGTTTAGGGTTTGATGTCATGCCATAAAGATAATGATTTAACGGAGACGTTTTCCTGTTGAAGAACAGGGAAAAGGCGTTTCTCAGACGGTTGATTCTACTTATCACCTTTTAACAGGCTACTTATGCGGAGTTCCTTGTCCCGGATTCTCCTGTGTTTCTAAAAGCAGGCCGCCGCTGTGCGGCACTGGTGGGTGTAATGGTGTGATCGGGTGATGGGTGATGGAGAGGGGGAGTGGATTGGAACAATCCCCTTGCCTGTTTTTCGTTGATCGTTTCATCCCACCAGCCCCCATACAACATGCCACACCATATCGGCCCAGAAATGGATGCCCACGGCTGCCAGGAACCCCGATTTCCTGAAAAAATAAGCGGCAAAAACGGAAATAACTCCGTTCAGCAGAAAAATTTCGCCCAGCAGCAGGGAAGGGATGGCCGACAGGGATTCAAGCTGAAAGAAGACCATGACTGACGGCATGTGCCCTGCTCCGAATGCGATGGCAGAAAAAAGGGTAACAATCCAGAAAATGCCGTTCTGCCATTTTCCCTTCAGTATCACTTTCGACACCAGCCACACCCAGAAGGAGATGAAAAACAGACGAAAGATAATTTCTTCTCCGATGGCAGCGGTGGCCGAAGCTACCAACGATGTGGGAAAGGGAGGATGTGGCAGGAGACCCAGGGAGTGGAACCGGCTGAACACCTCATCACAGAGAATGATGAAAAGGCCCAGGAAAATGCCTGTCACGAGCGGGACCAGAAATCTCTGACGGTGTGAAACCGACGGGTCGAGTATTCCAGCAAACCCCAGCTTCCGTGACAGGTAGAGCCCCAGCAACCCCAGCCCGCCGTAAATCACCAGCATGATGGCGGCATTGACCAGGCCCAGCACCCACCGGGGAGCCGGTAGCCCCTGCTCAGGCATTACGGGGGCATAATCGCCCTGCGGCAGGAATACGTTGACAGCCGCCAGAACAGCCAGGAGGAGCACAAGGCCGGCATACAGGAGAATGTCCTTATCCTTTCGCACAGGTGTCATTTTTGCTTTCATTTTGAACATATTTTCCAGTTCATAACCTGTTTACAGCCCATCAAAAAAAAATACCGGATAATTATATTTTGCCCTGCCACCTTGAAGATAATTCCGGCCCCGGGTGGTTGCCGTTTTCTATATTTACTGCAGCCTCTGCATTTTATCCTCCGTCAGCCGGTAAACCACCCAGTCGCTCATGGGCACGGCGCCCAGCTTCTCATAGAATTTCCGGGCAGGATTCCAGTGCAGCACTGCCCATTCCATCCGTCCGCATCCGCGTTGCCGGGCAATCTGCACCAGTTCCATCATCAGGGCTTTGCCGATACCCTGGCCCCGGAACCTTTCCCTGACAAAAATATCTTCCAGATACAGGCCGGGTTTTCCCACAAAAGTGGAAAAGTTGTGAAAGAACAGGGCGAATCCGGCGGTTTCGCTTTCCCATTCGGCCAGAAGCACTTCGGCGGCGGGCCGTTCGCCGAACAGGTTTTTCTTCAGAATTTCCGGAGCGGCCACCGCCTCGTTTTCCAGCTTTTCATAAACGGCCAGCTCTTTGATGAGCTGTGCGATCAGCTCTGCATCTTCCGGCCGGGCATGCCTGATATGTAACGGAGCGGAAGGTTTCATGGGTTATGCTGTTTTTATGGAAAATGTTATCCATCCGGGTATTTCCGACAATACCTTATCGATCCGGGCCAGTTCGTCTGTACTGAATTCCGGCTTCTCCAGGGAGGCCAGATTTTCCAGCAACTGCTCCCTGCTGCTGGCTCCCACCAGTACCGATGTGATCCTTTCGTCGCGCAGCACCCAGGCCAGGGCCATCTGGGCGAGGCTCTGCCCCCGTTTGTCGGCCAGCGCCTGCAGTTGCCGTACTTTGCTGACAACCTGGGGAGTAATGTGCTCTTTCTTCAGAAATCCGTGGGGTTTGGCGGCCCGGGAATCATCAGGTATTCCCTGCAGGTACCGGTTGGTAAGTACTCCCTGAGCCAGGGGACTAAAGGCAATGCATCCGGTTCCTTCCTCCAGGAGCACATCCAGGAGTTTATCTTCCACCCACCGGTCGAGCATGGAATACCTGGGCTGGTGGATCAGACAGGGGGTTCCCTGTTCCCGCAGCCAGGCTATGGCCTTCCGGCTGGTTTCGGCATCATAATTGGAAATGCCCGCATACAGGGCTTTTCCCTGTTTTACCGCATGGGAAAGGGCTCCCAGGGTTTCTTCCAGTGGCGTTTCCCGATCGGGGCGGTGTGAATAGAAAATGTCCACGTAATCCAGTCCAAGCCGTCGAAGACTCTGGTCAAGGCTGGCCAGCAGGTACTTGCGCGAACCCCAGTCGCCGTAAGGCCCGGGCCACATGGTATAACCCGCTTTGGTGGAGATGATCATCTCATCGCGGTAGGCTTTCAGGTCCTGGTGCAGGATCTTTCCGAAATTCTCCTCTGCCGCACCGGGAGGCGGACCGTAATTGTTGGCCAGGTCGAAATGGGTGATTCCGGCATCAAAAGCCGTGCGAATGATATCCCTGGCTGTTTCGAAAGAATCGACATGGCCGAAATTGTGCCACAGGCCGAGGGAAACGGCCGGCAACAGAATGCCGCTTTTCCCACAACGCCTGTATGCCATGTGATCGTACCGCTGAGGATGGGGAAGATGGCTCATAACAGGTTTTTTTTGTTACACATTCATTTCAGGCACCGGGCCCTGAACTTTTGAAGTATGGTCAGAGCCCCTGCCTGTTAATACAAAATAAATAATTATTTGCCGGTTTACCGGGCAGATTAAGCAGGAATGAATTAATTTTGATGACATGTCTATCAAGTTTACACCCGATACAGCTTCCCTGCGCGTTTATCGTGCTTCCGCCGGATCGGGTAAAACATTCCGGCTGACCGGCGATTTCCTGCAGATGATTTTCCACGATCCGGCCCGTTACCGGCATATCCTTGCCGTTACTTTTACCAACAGGGCTACTGCCGAAATGAAAACCCGCATCATTGGCGAACTGTATGTGCTGGCGACGGGAGAGAAATCAGATTACCTCGGGGAACTGTGCCGGGAAACGGGGTATGAGCCCGGAAAAATACGGGAAAGAGCCGGGGAGATTCTGAAACGCCTGCTTCATGATTACAGCCGGTTCTCGGTGGGTACTATCGACAGCTTTTTTCAGCGGGTGTTGCAGCAGTTTTCCCGCGAGATTGGCCGGGCGGGGGGATATACCCTTGAACTCGACACTGACCACGTGCTGAATGAGGCAATCGACCGGATGATGCGTTCCCTGGGTGGCGACCCCGCGCTGAAAGACTGGCTTGTTCGCTATTCCCTCGATACGGTGGAGGAAGGAAAAAGCTGGAACATTCTTTCTTCCATCCGGAAGCTGGGGGAGGAACTTTTTAAAGAGTCATACCAGTCAGTTGATCCCGGCTGGTTTGAAATATACCGGGATAAGGATGAACTGAAAAGGGTGGTGGGCAGGATGCGAAGTGTGAAGGCCCGGTTCGAACAGGAAATGATGGATATTGGAAGCCAAGGCCTGAAGATCATGGAGCAGCACGATCTGGTGCCGTCTGATTTCAAGGGCGGCAGCAGGTCGTTTGTGAATTATTTCGGCAAGCTGGCCGGGGGCGATGATTTTGAACCGGGAAAAAAAGCCCAGCAGGCGTGCGACCGGGTAGAGGAATGGTTTCCCCGGGGAACAGATAAGGAGGAAGCCATCCGTCATGCATTCGACAGCGGTTTGAACAGCCTGCTGAAAAACGCACTGGGAAAGTATGAAAAAGAAATTGTACAATACAACAGCGTTTGTCTTGTTTTGAGAAACCTGTATGCCACGGCCATTCTGGGCGATCTTGCCCGGCATGTAAGGGATTACCTGATGGAGGAAGATCTTTTCCTTCTGGCCGATGCCGGCCGTTTCCTGAGAAAGATCATTGGGCCGGACGACGCTCCGTTTATTTATGAAAAGATCGGGAACCGCTACCTGCATTTTATGATCGATGAGTTTCAGGATACCTCCCGATATCAATGGGAAAATTTCCTGCCTCTTGTTCGTAATGGCCTGGCGCAAAACCATTCCAGCCTTCTGGTAGGCGACGTGAAGCAATCGATCTACCGCTGGAGGAATTCCGACTGGCATATCCTGGCCGGCGAAGTGGAGAGGCAGTTTTCTGAAGAACAGCTGCACTTCAATACCCTGCATACCAACTGGCGAAGCCATGAACATGTGGTGGCTTTCAACAATGCTTTCTTTGGAATGGCTGCTGAAAGCATGCAGGAAAAATTCAGGCAGGATACCGAAGAGGCTGGTTATCCCGATCCGGGCGCCGGGGAACTGATCACGCGGGCTTATGACCGGGTGGAACAGTCGCTTCCGCGGAACCATAAAAAACCCGGGGGGTATGTGCGGATTGAATTTGTGGATAAGCAGGGTATGAACGAAACGGTACCGGCAGCTATTCCCGGCTGGCTGGAGAAGCTGCAGGAACTGGGCTACCGGCCGGGGGAAGTGGCTATACTGGTAAGGAAAAAGGAGGAAGGAGCCAGAGTGGCGGAAGCGGTTCAGCAGTATGTAGAGAGCGGCCGGGCAAAGCCGGGTTATTCATACTCGTTGGTTTCCAGCGATTCCCTGCGCCTGGAACAGGCTGTTTCCGTGAGGTTTATTCTCGCTGTTTTCCGCCGGATGGCTTACCCTGACGATGCCGTTAACCGGGCTCAACTGTACCTGCTTTTTCACCGGTACATTCTGGAAGGGGAAGAAGATACGGCACGCATTCATGGCCTTTTCCGTGCAGCAGGGAAACCTGATGAGCCTGCCGGTGAGTTGGTTCGTGAAATGCTCGACGACCTGTGCCGCCGCCTGGACGAACCGGGAGGATGGAGCCTGTTTGAACGGACCGAACGCCTGATCCGCCGCTTCGGCCTGCACCTGTTCAGGGACGAACAGGCCTACCTGCTGGCTTTCCAGGATACCGTGATGGATTTCCAGACCCGGTATTCGGGCGATGTCACCGCCTTTCTGCGCTGGTGGGAGCAGAAACGGCCCGCCCTGCAGCAGACCGATCAGGAAGGCTCTTTCCGGGTACTTACCATTCACAAGGCCAAGGGACTGGAATTTGAAGCTGTGCTGCTGCCTTTCTGCAACTGGAATATGGGCGACGGATTTCCCCGCCTGTGGTGTGCCCCCGGTGAATCTTTTCCCCTGTTCCACGGGGTGGTTGCCGTTGACAACCAGAAAAAGCTGGGGCAATCGCATTTTGCCGGTGAGTACTGGCAGGAAAAACTGAATTCCTATGTGGATAACCTCAACCTGCTGTATGTGGCATTCACACGGGCAAAAAAGGCCCTGCTGGTATGGTCGCCTTACCCGCCCCAAAAGAACAATCTGACCACGGCGGGCAATCTTCTGTGGCATGTTATTGAAACGGCTGCCGGTAAAGCGGAGAAGGGGACCCTTCAAAATGTTCTGTCTTCCCCTTTTCACCAGGAGAAAGGGTTGTACGAATACGGTTCTTTTCCGGCCGCCGAACGTGAATTACATGCCGAACCCTCAGCATTCGACTATCAGGCATCTTTTTCGGGTGAAGGTGGCTTGCCGCAGAAGGGACTCCGCCTGCGGCAGGAAAGCCTGGAATATTTCCGTCTTACCGGTTCGGCAACGGGGCAACGGGTTAACCGGGGAAAGCTGTTGCACGAACTGTTTGAAAAGATTGCCGGCCCGGAAGGTGTAAAAAAGGAACTTGACAGGATGGTGCGGTCGGGGCGTGTACCGGCCGGTGAAGCAGGGAATCTGGAAAAACAGGTTGTGCGGTGGCTCGATCATCCCACGGTGCGTGAATGGTTTGCTTCCGGCCGGGAGGTGAAAAAAGAGGCCGGCATTTATTCCCCCGGCGGCCGGGAAAGACGCCCCGACCGGGTCCTGATCGATGGGAAACGTGCAACCGTGGTTGATTACAAGTTCGGAGAAGCCGAAGACGACCGATACATCCGGCAGGTGGAACAGTACACCGCACTGCTTCGCGATATGGGGTACACACCTGTGGAAGGATACGTGTGGTATGTTTTCCTGAATAAAATAGTGAGTACCGACGGTAAGGAAATCATTGCATAACGATGGAGTATCCCTGGGGACATCAGCGGCGGTTTAACGACTATGCCGGGTATTTCAGGAAACTTTTCGGTGAGCGTGTGCAGAAAGTGAGCATCGACGCAGGATTTACCTGCCCCAACCGCGACGGTACGACAGGAACGGGAGGATGCACCTACTGCAACAACAATGCATTCAATCCATCATACTGCTCCGTGGAAAAAACCGTTACCCGGCAGATACAGGAAGGGATCGCATTCCATAAGAAACGCTACCGCAGGGCCATGAAATACCTGGCGTATTTCCAGGCCTATACCAATACCTATGCGGAATTGCCCGTGCTGAAAAGCCTGTACGGGGAGGCCTTGTCAGTGAAAGACGTGGTGGGGCTGGTGATCGGCACGCGGCCCGACTGTGTGGATGAAGCCCTTCTGGATTATCTGGCCGGCCTGAAAAACCGGGTGTATGTGATTGTGGAATACGGTATTGAATCGTGTTACAATCACACCCTGGAAAGGGTTAACCGGGGGCATACCTTTGATCAAACGGTACGGGCGATCAGGGAAACTGCCGCCCGGGGTATCCGCACCGGCGGACACCTTATTTTCGGTTTGCCGGGCGAAACCAGGGAGGAAATGCTGAACGAAGCCGTTCTTCTTTCCCGGCTTCCCCTCAGCAATATCAAATTCCATCAGCTTCAGATCATCCGAAACACCCGGATGGCCGGCGAATACAGGAATCATCCCGAACGCTTCCGGCTCTTCGGTCCGGACGAGTATGTTGAGTTTGTATGCGATTTTCTCGAGCGGCTGAACCCGGCCTTTGTGGTAGAGCGGTTTGCCGGCGAGGCTCCCCCCGATTACATTACCGGTCCGCGGTGGGGGTTCCGGTACGATACCCTGGTGAGAAAGGTGGAGGCCCGGCTGGAAGAAAGAGGCACCTGGCAGGGGGCCCTGTATACAGGTTAAAGCTCAGACCATTTTCATACTTTAATAAAAGAAAATTTAAAGAGTATTATGAAAAATCCTGACTATTCACCATATCTACGTAGTATGCTACGTAGTAATCTACGTAGTAGTCTACGTAGAAATCTACGTAGATATCTGCAAAACATTTTCTGTATCACCGTGTTGATGTTGTTTCCTGCCCGGGGGAGGGTGGAGGCACAACCGGTGAAGGTGGGCGACGAATACCTGTGCATAAGGGCGGAGGCAGGCGATCCGTTGTATACCACCTATGCCGCTGCCATGGATAGGAGCAGGTTGTACGGCGACAAAGCCTACAAAATGGATTATGATTCCCCTTCCCGGCCTTTGCATTACTCGGGCGACCAGGCCGGCAGGTTTTATACCGTGTGGATGGTGAACAGGGTGGTGGTCGACCGGGTGGAAAAATACCACCGGCCCCCAGTGGTAACGGCATCTTTTCCCGATATGGCCGTGATGGAATACGAGCTGTATCCCGGTGTGGAGGTGCAGGAAGTGTTCCTGGTATATTCTTCCTCACTGGCCGTGGTGCAGCAGCATGTGGTGAACCGGTCGGGCCGGCCGGTGATCGTCGACTGGTACCCCGTACTGGAGCTGGGGAACGATTCCCTGGAGATTAAAGAATTCAACCGGAAGGCCAACGGATACGTAACCCATCATTTTGAAACGAAAAAACGGCTCATTTCCAATCTTTATGCCGATGCTCCTTATCCCACCGATACACGCGACCTGTTTGCCGCTAATGTTCCCCTGTATTCCTTCGGGGGGTACCGGGGCGGACCGGACGATCTGTACCGGGAGATAAAAACCGACTGGTATGCAGAGAACAGGACCGATTCACTGAACGGGAAAGAGAATGGGCTGGTGGACCTGGTGGCATTACACAGCCGCTTCGAACTGCCTCCCGGGGGGCAGAAAACACTTCGGTATTTCCGGGGATGGCAGGACCGGGCCGAGGGTATGGAACACCTTACCGCTCAGATCGAAAGACTTAATCACTCATCATGGCAACCCTTTGCCGATGCCAATGTGGAGCTGTTCGCTTCCGTCCCCCGGATCCGGTTCGGCCGGGAGGATTTGAAACAGGTTTACCTGGGGAGCCTGAACCTGGTGCGTGGCTGCATGCTGCCTCCTTCCGGAGAAACCAGTCATAATTTTTATGTTTTCTCACGCCAGCCCCTCTGGGGGTGGGGGCACGGACACCAGGTACTGCACGAATCGCTCAGCATGCTGGCCTATGTGTATCTGGATGCCCAATCGGCCCAGGAAAGCCAGCGGGTGTACATCGGGCAGCAGGGAGAAGACGGTTTAATAGCCTACCGGCATGGACCGAGGGGTATGCAGGACTATCCGCACAGGGGGATGCCCACCACATCGGCGCCCTTTTTCAGTTGGATCAACCTGGAAATTTTCCGTGTGAGCGGCGACAGGGAGTTTCTGGCAGAAGCCTATGATGCCGGAGCGAAATATATCCGGTGGTTATACAAAAACCGTGATACCGACGGGGACGGTACTTTCGAATGGGGTCCCTACGGATTGATCGAAAATGTGCGCGACTGGTACAATGTGATCTTTCAGGTATCGGAAGAACGGCACCTGGATATCGACAAGGAAGATATTTCCGATGAGCTGGAATGCCTGGACCTGTCGCTCATGATTGTGCGGGAACTCCGGTCGCTGGAAGCCATGGCCCGGGAACTGGGGAAGGAAGAGGATGCTTCAGGCTGGTGCCGGAAAGCGGAAGAGCTGGCCCGCCTGATCAATCAGAGGATGTGGGATGAGGAAACCGGTTTTTACTACCATGTAGACCGGGACGATCATACCTTTCGTTTCATGGACCGTGACCTGCGACGCCAGGAGATCATCGGGTTTTTACCCCTGTGGGCCGGGGTGGCTCCGGAAGAAAGGGTGGAGCCCCTGATCAGGGCGCTGACCGACTCATCGAAATTCTGGAGGCAGTTCGGAGTGCCCACCCTGGCGGCTGACGATGCCTGGTACAGCCCCGATGTGGACTATTGCTGTAAATGGAACGGGCCGGTATGGATGCTGTGGGATTACATGGTTTTCGACGGACTGATGCAGTATGGCTTTTACGATCTGGCCATGAAGTTGGGTAACAAAATGCTGGATGCCGTAATGGTACAGCTGAAGAAAAACCATAGTTTCTGGGAGTCATACAGTCCCGACAATACCGTGCTTGACTGTCCTTCCAACTATATCTGGGATGCCATCATGGCCAAACTGCTGATCCGCATGTATACGGAAATGCCTGCCGGTGACCGTCAGGAAAAGTAAATGGCGGAAGCTGGTGCCTCCGCCATTTACAAACCTAACCTAACGAAACTTAACCCAAAAACTGAATCACAATTTAACCTATTGTTTGTCGTATACCAGGGTTACTTTCATTTCACCCCGGGGGGTGTTCGATGTGCTGGTAATGGTCAGGCTGTTTCCTCCTTCCGTGAGGGTCCATACCTCGGTGGTTTTCATTTCCATGGTCTGTCCGTCCCTTTCCATGGTGCGTGTGGTGGTGATAGTAAGGGATTTACCGTTATCTGACCAGCTGGCCACGGATGTGGTAGTACCCCGGAACGCTTCCTGGGAGGTTTCTTTACCGTCCAGACTGTATGTACTGGTAAATGTTCTTTCCTGATCGTCCCTGCCCCTCATGATCCTGTCAACCTTCATTTCGTTTCCCTTCTGGGTGACGGTAAGGGTGGGGGTGCCCATTCTGAATCTGCCTTCTTCGGTGCTGCTTTTCGATTCATTCAGTTTCCAGGTACCCGAAAAATCGGTTTTTTCCTGGGCTGAAATATTCCGCGGAAGCAGGAACATACCGGTCAGAAGAACCAGAATGATCATTCCGGTTCTGCTGATTTTACTGAGTGTGGTGCTTTTTTGCATGGCTCTTTGTTTTAGTATAAACTCATAACTTAGACCATTCAAACAGGTAAAATATTTCCCGGAACATAAAAAAAATCCAGAATAATTGCTTTTTTTAAGTTCTCTTTGTGAAAACACACATCCTAAAAAAAATTTCGCATGAAAAAATTTTTCCGGAATGTATTTCCACTGTTTTGCCTGGCTTTCCTGTATCTGATCCCCTCCGGATCATACGCGATGGATACCAGGGATACGAAAATGCTGACCCAGCCTGCTATGGGAACCGACCACATAGCCTTTGTGTATGCAGGCGATCTGTGGCTTACCGATCTGACGGGAAATCATGTAAAACGTCTTACCTCGGATGAAGGAGTGGAATCGAACCCGTTTTTTTCGCCTGACGGGAAAACCATTGCTTTCAGTGCACAGTACGACGGAAATACCGATGTATATGTTGTACCGGTAACAGGAGGTATCCCCGTTCGTCTGACCTGGCATCCGGGAGCCGATGTGGTACGGGGTTTTACTCCCGACGGACGGTCGGTGCTTTTTACTTCGTCGCGCGACGATTATTCCGGCCGTTACACCCGGTTTTACACCGTTCCGGTTAGCGGAGGCCATCCCCGGGCGCTGGAGATCCCCAACGGATCGAAGGCCTGCTATTCGCCCGATGGCATGCAGATGGCCTATGTTCCCGTAAGGGAAGTGTTTCATCAGTGGAAACATTACCGCGGAGGCACGGTAGCCACCATCTGGATCTATTCGTTCGGCGACCATTCCGTAAAGGTTATTCCCCAGCCGGAAGGCCGCTGTAACGATACCGATCCCATGTGGAACGGGAATACCATCTATTTCCGTTCCGACAGGAACGGCGAGTTCAACCTGTTTGCCTATGATACGCAGACAGGTAAAATAGAACAGCTTACCTTTTATGATGATTTTCCGGTTCTGAACGCCTCCCTGGGAAAGGGAACCATAGCTTTTGAGCAGGCCGGAAGCCTTCACCTCTTTGGTCTGTCTTCCCGTGAGCCCGAAAAGCTGACAATCGGGGTGGCCACCGACCTGCAGGAGCTGAGGCCCCGGTATGTAAAAGGAGAACGGTACATCCGGGATGCTGCGGTTTCTCCATCGGGAGCACGTGCTGTGGTTGAGTTCCGGGGTGAGATTGTGACCCTTCCCGCTGAAAAAGGCGATCCGCGGAACCTGACCCTTGCTCCGGGAAGCCATGAAAGAGACCCCCTGTGGTCGCCCGACGGCCGATACATAGCCTGTTTCTCGGATGCCTCCGGAGAATACGCCCTGCATGTGATGCCGGCCGATGGAAAGGGGCAGACCAGAAAGTATGCCCTGAACGGAACGGGTTTTTACCAGATGGGATACTGGTCGCCTGACAGCAAAAAGATTACTTTCAGCGACAACGGCAGAAACCTGTATATGATCCATCTCGACGAAGGAAAGATACGCCGGATAGCCACAGAGCCCATTTTTGCACCGGGGGCATTCGGAGAGCGGACCGGGACCTGGTCGCCCGACTCCAGATGGCTTGCCTACACCCTGAATACCCTGGCCTATATGCAGGTGGTATACCTGTACGATATTGATGCAGACCGGTCGTATGCCGTGACCGACGGATTGAGCAATGTGAGCGATCCGGTATTCGACCCTGGCGGGAAGTACATGTACTTTTTCAGCTCGACCGATGCCGGTCCGGTGCGGCACTGGTTTGCCCAGTCGAGCGCCGATATGGAGATGCGGAACAATATTTACCTGGTTACCCTTCGCGAGGACATTCCTTCGCCCCTTTTCCGTGAGAGTGATGAAGAGAAACCCGCTGAGGAAAAGCCGGAAACAGAGGGAACAGAGGCTAAAAAGAAAAAGGGAAAAGAAAAAGAACCGGAGGTGAAGGACGAAGGCTTCCGGATTGACCTGGAGAAGATACAGGAACGGATCGTTTCCCTGCCTGTGGAAGCCGGGTATTTGTCCAGTCTGCAGGTGGGCGGCGAAGGAATGATCTATTACCTGGAATATGCCGATCCCTCGGGGAGGGGAGGAGGAAGCCTGCAACAGTACAATCTGAATGAGAAGAAAAAGGAAACCCTTCTCACCGGAGTTTCATCGTATGAAATTTCTGCCGATCATAAAAAGATCCTGTGTTTCAGCAATGGCACTTTGGCCATTGTGGGATCGGCGGGTCCACAGAAACTGGCCGAGCACAAGCTGAAAACAGGCGATGTGGAAGTAAAGATCGATCCCGTGGCCGAATGGAAACAGATTTTTGATGAGGCATGGCGTATCAACCGCGATTATTTTTATGATCCCGGAATGCACGGAGCCGACTGGTCTGCCATGAAAGAAAAATACGGGGCTTTTCTTCCCCACCTCTCCTGCCGGGAAGATCTGAACCGGTTGATTCAGTGGATGTGCAGTGAGCTGGGGGTGGGCCACCATCGTGTTGGAGGCGGTGATTATCTGCACCAGCCCGAAAGGGTAGGTGGAGGATTGCTGGGAGCCGATTACGAAACGGTGAACGGCCGCTACCGGTTCAAAAAGATCTATGGAGGATTGAACTGGAACCCCGACCTGAGGGCTCCCCTGACAGAACCCGGAATTCAGGTCAGGGAGGGGGATTACCTGCTGGCGGTGAACGGTGTGGAACTGACTACCGGTCAGAACCTGTACAGCCTGTTTGAGAATACAGCCGGGAAGATTGTGGAGCTGACCGTAGGACCCCAACCTGCCATGGAAGGATCACGGGTAGTAAAGGTTGTTCCAATAGAGAATGAATATGCCCTGCGGAACCGCGACTGGGTGGAAGGGAATATACGTAAAGTGCATGAGGCCACCGACGGACGGGTGGCTTATGTATACGTACCCAACACAGCCGCTCTGGGCCATACGTATTTCAAAAGATATTTCTTTCCGCAGTCGAACAAGGATGCCATTATTGTGGATGAACGGTTCAACGGGGGAGGGCTCATAGCCGATTACTATATCGACATTCTCCGCAGGCAGTATCAGAGCTACTGGAACATGCGCTATGGAGCCGACCTGAAAACCCCCAGCGCCTCCATTCAGGGCCCCAAGGTGATGATCATTGATGAGAATGCCGGATCGGGCGGTGACATGCTGCCTTTCATGTGGAGAAAATTCGGCCTGGGCAAACTGGTGGGCAAACGCACCTGGGGTGGACTGGTCGGTACCCTGGGATATCCTGTGCTGATGGACGGAGGCTATGTTACCGCCCCCAATGTTGCTATATGGACAGAGGATGGATGGATTGTGGAAAATGAGGGCGTGCCCCCCGATATTGAGGTGACCATGTGGCCGGCCGAGGTAATTCAGGGGAAAGACCCACAGCTGGAAAAAGCCATTGAGGTGGTGATGGAAGAGCTGGAAAAAAATCCGCCTGTAAAACCCGAACGCCCGCCGTATCCCGTCAGGGGGAACAGGTAAGCAAGAAAATGCCTGCCCTGACGGCATTCAGGGCAGGTACCATTTTACATGCAGGGATTGCTGCCGGGATATCATCATGAAGGTGGCTTACACAGGTTTCTGTGTTATTTTCGCCGGGTTTTTCCAAACGTATCGGGAAATCAGAGCGCCATTCTTTTTTTCCCGGGGGTGATTTTGTATCTTTTAAATATTGTTTTTGGGAAAAGAAGTCAGTCTAATTGGATGCAGATTGTTTCATTGTCAGATGTTTTTTCACTTCACACCGGCAGTAAAAAATTTAATCATCCTGGGGATGATCCTGGCACTGAGCATACTTGTGGATGTTGTGGCGAAACGGACCCGTTTGCCACGTATTTCACTGCTGGTATTGCTTGGGGTGGGAATTGCCTTTGTCCAGCAGATGGTGCTTAACCAGGATGAACCTGTTCTGCTGGGTTATTTGAGAAAACCACTGATCGACCTGGCCCTGGTGATGGTGGCTTTTCTTCTGGGAAGCGAATTGACGGCGGAACGAATGAAATCGACCGGGCGGAGGGTCCTGATCATTTCTTTAACTGTTGTTTTCGTCACTGTTATTGTAGTAGGATGCGGGCTGCTGGTTACAGGAATGCCTTTTGCGGCGGCGTTATCGCTGGCCGCTGTTTCGGTTGCTACCGACCCGGCGGCTGTAAGCCATACCATTCGCCGGAAAGGGAATAAGGGAATAAGGGCAAAGATATTACTTGGTATTGTGGCCATTGATGATGCCTGGGGCATCATTGTATTTGGTTTGCTCATGGCATTTACCGGCTTTATGCTGGCAAGTGATGTAACCCCGGCATTGCTTCATGCGGCATGGGAACTGGGTGGGGCACTCTTACTTGGATGCGCCGTAGGATTGCCTGCCGCCTGGTTGACAGGTCGCCTGGATCCCGGTGAACCCACCCTGGCAGAAGCCATTGCCCTGATGTTGCTGTTGACCGGCTTATCGTCCGCCCTGGAGGTTTCGTCCCTTCTTAGCGCTATGGTGGCGGGTACCCTGGTAGCCAATTTCGCCAAACACCATACTCAATCCTTCCGCGAAATAGAGCACATCGAATGGCCCTTCCTGGTTTTCTTTTTTGTGCTTTCCGGTACTACTTTGAGGCTGGATACCCTGGATCATACGTTGCTTATAATGCTGGCCTACATACTGTTCAGGATGGCCGGGCGGCTTCTGGGTGGATTCATAGGAGTGAGGCTGGCTGGCAAGAAGAACCCGGATGAACAGCTTCCCGGGAAACTGGGGCTGGCCCTGACACCCCAGGCAGGAGTTGCCATGGGTATGGCATTGCTGGCAGCCGACCGGTATCCTGATTATGCTGGGGTGATTATGCCGGTGGTAGTGGTATCGACCATTCTGTTTGAAATGGTCGGGCCCTTCCTGGTTCAAAATGTATTGCGCCGTGATTCCGACTGACGAAAAGACCGGGGCTGGAGAAATTGTTAGTATTTTGAACATATGTAACAAATTTTCCCGTCATAAAGGCTTAATTTGTAACTTTTGCGATTAAATAAACGGATGCAGATGATGTTTCGCAGGGAAAAACACCGGGGTTTCCTGATCTTCTTACTGGCATTAACGGGTTTACATATTCTTTGCGCGCAGCCGAATGGCAACGAGTTCAGGTTCATGCATTATACCAATGAGGATGGGCTGCCTTCATCGTATGTCAAAAGCATCACCCAGGATCCCTATGGTTTTATCTGGCTGGCCACCCGGGTATCGGTTTGCCGGTTCGACGGAACGGAATTCAGGGAGTTCCCCGCTTACGATGATGCTGGTGAGCCTGTGGAGCTGATGGCCGATGAGATTGCCCTGTACAACGATACCCTGCTGGTATGCCGTTCCATTAACGGGGAATACTATTACTTTGATTTCGACTATGAATGCTACCGTTTTTTCTCTTTGCTGAACGACCTGGGCCCGTTTCAGGCCCTGGAGTATTCTGAACAGGGAGGGTTCTGGTTCATCCTTGAAAGCCGGTTGCATTACCTCGACCTGACCAATAATCAGGTGCTGGAGTTACATAAGAAAGAACCCTTCCCGGAATTACCAGAAAACGGAATCCCTGTATATTATGTAAAAGAACGCAACGGGAAACTGGTGCTGGTTACCGGGCTGGAAGAAATATGGGTGATTGACCGTCCGCATAGGGTGCTGAACCGTTTCAGAATGCCCGATATGCTGATCGGGGAATTTATGAACGTTTTTTATCTGGACGGGTATGACCATGCCTGGATGGGAACATCGTCCGACGGGTTGTGCCGGATGAACCTGGTTAACGGACAGGTTTCCTATTTCAACGAGGATTCAGGGGAGGGGCAATCGTTGCTGCATAATCTGACACACTGTATGACCGAAGACCTTACGGGCAGGATATGGATCGGTACGGAGGACGGATTGTGTGTTTGGTCGCCCGTGAACGAATCTTTTTCATACAGCCAGTATAATCTGACCAATCCTGAAGGCCTGAACACCAATCCCATCTATTCGGCTTTTTGTGACAGGGACGGGAATGTATGGCTTGGTACCTACATGGGCGGGATCAATCTTTGGAGTGCCGAGGAGGAGTTTTTTACCACCTGGCGGGCCGGAACCGGCCAGCATTATCTCGGGGGCAATGTAGTGAGCTGCTTTGAGGAAGACGTGAACGGGAATTTATGGATCGGACTGGAAGATCTGGGGCTGAACATGCTGGACGTTTCCACCGGGGTGGTCAGGAAATACCGGCATCAGGCCGGGAGGAACAGTTTGAGTTTCAATAATCTGCACGACCTGTTGTTTGAAACCCCCGAGCGGTTATGGATTGCCACGTATACAGGTGGAATTAATATTATGAACATTCGTACCGAACGGTTTGAATACATTAACACGGAAACCCATCCTCAGTTACCCTCTAACAATGTATATTGTTTTCTCAGGCACAACGATTCCATACTGATCGGTACCACTGCCGGCGTGGGGGTGTATGATCTGAATACCGGGAAACTGAAACGTTTTTACGATGAGGTATTTAACGGCATTCTGATCGAGTCGGTTTGCAAGACCGAAAACCGGATCTGGTTTTCATCCCGTCCTATGGTATATTATTATGACATGGAAGCCGACACCCTGGTAGCATTCGACCGGATACCGCATTTCAAAGGGATTAATTTCATTAAAAAAGATTCGAGGAACCGGGTATGGATAGGCGATAGTTATGAAGGATTGTGTTATTACGATGAGAAAGCCGATACCCTGGTGTATTTCAACAGCGATTCCGGTTTTCCTGTTTCCTGGATATTCAGTCTGGAAGAGAGTGTGGACAACTGGTTCTGGGCCAGCAGTGGCCGGGGACTGGTGAAATTCAATCCCGAAACACGTGTATATAAACTATTTGACAACAATTCAGGCATTCCGTTCAATCAGTTCAATTACCGGGCTTCATTCAAGGATTCGCGGGGAACCGTTTATTTTGGAGGAAATAACGGAATGGTTTCCTTCAACGAAACGGTAAGCCGGCGTGATGATCCGGCTTTGGAGGTGGTTTTCACCGGCATGCAGCTTTTCAACCAGCCGGTTAAGCCCGGCAAGGATTCGCCGCTGAAAAAATCCATCAACCGGGTATCGGAGGTGGAACTGCGGTACAAGGAAAATGTATTTACCATCGAATACACAGCCTTCAACTATGCCTATCGCGGCAGATGCCAGTATGCGTATTACCTGGAGAATTTCGAGAATTCCTGGAATTATGTGGGCAACCGGCGGTTCGCCACCTATACCAATCTGAAGCCCGGGGAATATTATTTGCATGTGATGGCTTCCAAAACCACCTCTGATTGGGAAAATCCCGAAAAGGTGTTGAAAATAATCATCAAACCGCCTTTCTGGCTGACCCACTGGGCATTTTTGATCTATTTCATGCTGGTAGGGGCGATCCTGGCAGGTATTTATCTGATCAGTACCCGGATCCAGAAATCGAAGGCCCTGGTTGAGATCGAAAGAAAAGAGCGGAAGTATGCCGCAGAAATGAACCAGATGAAGATCGAGTTCTTCACCAATGTATCGCATGAGCTGCGCACCCCGCTGACCATGATCATGGCTCCCCTGTACAGTATCATGCATCAGGACCACCTCAGTCCGGGCCTCAGGAAAAAACTGGTGGGTGTGGAAAGAAATGTGAATAGATTGCTTACCCTGATCAATCAGCTTCTCGAGTTCAGAAAGATCGAAAACGGAAAAGAGCACCTGAGCGTTTCCCGGGGTGATATCCATGCATTTGCCGAGGAGATCAGGGATTCTTTCGTACCGGTAGCCGAATCGAAAAATATTCAGTTCATTCTGGAGAAGCCCGAACAACCGGCAGATATCTGGTTTGATCACCAGAAGCTGGAAAAGGTATTGTTCAATCTGCTTTCCAATGCTTTTAAATTTACGGAAGAAGGAGGGAAGATTACCCTCTCGTTCAGGATTGTCAATGTGGGTCCGCGGAAGAAGAAGCCTGAACAGTATCTGCTGGTGTCTGTTTCCGATACCGGCCAGGGGATCGAGCCGGACATGGTCGACAAGATCTTTGATCGGTTCTTTCAGGTGGACAACAGGCCGGTGTCCCTCAGGGGTTCGGGTATCGGGCTGGCTTTTGTGAAAAGCCTGGTTACCCTTCACCGGGGAGAGATCAGTGTCAACAGCAAGGTGGGAGTGGGGACGGAATTCACGGTTCGCCTGCCGGTTTCGGAACATCATTATGCAAGGGAGGAGAGATATACGGGGAACGAACAGTTCATTTCCTCCACAGATAAATATATTGACGTGGATCCTGATTTCGATGAAAAACCGGCAGGAGCAGGAGCCGTCGTTCCAACAGGCAAGCCTTCTGTGCTGGTGATTGATGACAACCGGGAGCTGATCGAATTCATACAGGAACATTTCAATGAAAAGTACCGACTGCATGTAGCATACGACGGGCATGAAGGCCTCAAACAAACCATCAGGATCAAACCCGAGCTGGTGATCAGCGATATTATGATGCCGGGCATGGATGGTCTGGAACTTACCAGAAGGCTGAAAACCCAGCTGGAAACCTCGCATATTCCGGTCATCCTTCTGACGGCCAAGGGAGGGGTGGAAGAAAGATACCGGGGATTGCGGACCGGAGCCGATTATTATGTTGAAAAGCCTTTTTACCCGCATATCCTGGAACAGATAATCCAGAATATCCTTTCCACCCGGAGGCACCTGATCGAACAGCTGAAAAAGGATGCCCTCATGCCTCCTTCGGAGGTTGCCCATTCCGATGCCGATTGCAAATTCATTGAAGACCTTACCCGGATCATCAGGCAAAATATTGATAAATCTACCCTTGATGTATCGTTTATTATTAAAGAAATGGGGATCAGCCGTTCCCTGCTCCATCTGAAACTGAAAAATCTGACCGATTGTTCAACCACGGAATTTATCCGTTCGGTCAGACTCAGGGAAGCCGCCAGGCTGATCTCCGAGGGAAAATGCAATATTTCGGAAGCAGCCTATCAAACAGGTTTCTCCAGCGCAGCCTATTTCACACGGCGGTTTAAGGAGTATTTCGGCAAGTCTCCCAGGGACTATTTTTTCCATTCCTGACCCGCTTGCACATTTATGCAAGTAATAAAAACATGAATGCAATATCCCGTTACGAATTATTGCGAAATTTATATTGAATCTGTTTGACACAGGGATATAATGGTTGTGGGTTCAATAAAACGAAGTGTTAAAGGGTTTAGGTTCTGTAAAAAGGGAGGAGTGATCCTCCCTTTTTCATTTCATGATTCGGTGAATAAAGAAAGGAGGCAGCCGGCCGTCTCCTAATGGAAGGAATTGGTTATTATTTGAAATATAATGATATTCAGACGGTTATTTATATAATATGACTGGTTTCCTTTTACATAACAGGTATGGACATTTATACAAGAATAAAAAACATTTGTGTAAGCTGACCAGAAAATTTAGCTGGAAATTGGTTATGCGTTTTAATGCATTAACCGATGACAAACCTTAACTCTAACCTAAAAGCCTGACCTATGAAAAACAACCTCTTTAAGAAACCTGACAAGATCTGTTCTGCATTAGTCTGCCTGTCTCTTTCCGGATAGGCAGAGTCCGCTGTGTGGCTGAATGCCGGAGGTATGAACACATACACAGCACAATTTTCTTTCCGTATTTTATAATAGTATACAGAATAGATATGTTTTCACTGTTTTAATTCCAAAAAACAATTCAATGTCTATGAAAAGATTCATTCATGCTCCGACGGGGGCTGTTCCAAAGTTATCGAAAAGGAAGATACTTGGAACATTGTTATTTGCATTTCTCTTTCTTTGCCAGGCATTTGTGAATGCGCAGGAAAGGGAGGTGAGCGGAAGAATAACCGATCAGGAAGGTAATCCGATTCCCGGAGTGACTGTTCTGATCAAGGAAACCACGCAGGGTACCATTACGGATTCAGAAGGCTATTATTCCATCACCTGTGAGCCGGATGATATTCTGGTATTCTCCTTTGTGGGAATGGAAACCCGGGAGGTTGCCGTGGGTAACCGGACAGAGATCAATGTTGAGATGAGACCAACCGAGGCAGAGCTGGAAGAGGTGGTGGTGGTCGGATACGGTGTCCAGAAAAAGGAGACCCTGGTTGGAGCCGTTTCCCAGGTAAGCGGTGACAGGCTGGCTGAGGTAAAAGTTGGCGGTAGTGTGGAGAACACCCTGCAGGGTCAGTTGCCCGGGCTGGTGGTGGTGATGCAGGACCCAACACCCGGAGAAGAAGCCAACTCCATTACTATGCAGATCCGGGGTGGCGCCTCCATGGGAAGCAACCAGCCTCTGGTGCTGGTCGACGGGGTGGAGCGTTCCTTCTCCAACCTCGACCCGAATGAAATTGCATCCATATCCATCCTGAAGGATGCTTCTGCCACAGCCGTATATGGTGTGAAAGGGGCCAATGGGGTGATCATTGTGAATACCAAGCGGGGACGGAAAGGAGCCGTTCAGCTCGAATTCTCCTCACTGACATCGGTGAAAAGTCCTACCCGCCTGCCCGAATACATGAATGCCTATGAAACCCTGAAGCTGAGGAATGAAGCATACAAAAACGACGGGAAATGGGATATGCTGATTTCCGACGAAGCCCTGGAACATTACAGAACACAGGACTCGCCGTATCTGTACCCCGATTTCGACTGGATGGATTTCTATTTCAAAACAGCCGTTGACCAGAATTACAATCTGAATGCACGGGGAGGGAACGATTTTGTGCAATATTTCGTTTCGGTGGGATACCTGAACGAAGGAGATGTATATGATGTGGGGGATGTATTTCCCTATGATTATGATAAGAAGAACGCACATTACTGGCATAACCGGTATACTTTCAGGAACAACCTCGATTTCAACCTGACGGAAACTACCGATCTTGCCATTAACCTGGGTGGGAACCTCAAGGTGTGGAACAAGCCCGAAGACTATTACACCCAGGAAACCTGGTTCGAATCGGTGACTACCATGCCATATTATCCGGAAGAGGCCCTGGAGCAATTTCCGGATACTCTGATTCCCTATAATCAGGAAGGCATCAGACCGTTTATCCGTCCAGATCAGGGACAGATCAGGCTGATGTGGACCGGCGGACGCGGATTTCACCGTCACAAAAGCAATGAGATTACTTCAGACGTGCACCTGACACAGCGTCTGGACTTTCTGACAGAAGGCCTGTCGGCTTCCGCCCGGTATTCCTACACCGGGAATGTCCAGTACCGGCAGATATTTTTCCTGAGCGATTACATGGGTTATTATCTGAACCCGGCCGATACCAGCTGGACCCGGTATGATTTTAACGGAAACATCAATTTCGACAAGCCCCAGCCCAAGCTGGACGTATCCGCCCCGGAATATCTACAGGGTTCATTCAGGAGCCACTATTACAGTGCCCAGTTGAACTACGAACGAACCTTCGGATTGCATGATGTGGCGGCGCTGGGTGTTTTCAGCCGGCGTGAAAGCCAGTCGGGCGCCAGTTTCCCTTCCTACGAAGAGAACTGGGTAGGAAGGGTTACCTATAACTACGATCAGAAATATCTGTTTGAGGCCAGTGTGGCCCATACCGGATCGGAAAAATTTGCCCCGGGACTGCGGTTCGGGACATTTCCGTCATTTTCCGTGGGATGGGTTCTTTCGGAGGAAGGTTTCTTCCGGCAGGCTCTTCCCTGGGTCAATTTCATGAAACTCAGGGGATCGTGGGGTATGGTAGGAAGCGATGCCGGTATTGCCCGGTGGTTGTATATATCTGAATATACCGAATCGGGTGGATCGATCGGGTTCGGTTATCCTATGAACTATTATCCTTTTATCAGCGAAGGGGCGATTCCGGTGACCGATGCCACCTGGGAAGAAGCCATCAAACGGAACATTGGGATTGAAACCGGGTTCTGGCAGAACCTGATCACCCTGAACGTTGACCTTTACAATGAATCGCGTGTGGGTATTCTGCAGTCGCGCCGTTCTGTTCCTTCATGGGTAGGTGTCAGTTCCATCCAGGGAAACCTGGGTGAGACAAAAGCCCATGGGCTGGAAGTGGAGCTGGGCGTGAACAAGATGTTTTCCAACGGAATGTTCTTCCGGCTGCACGGCATCCTTAGCGCCAGTGAAAGCCGGGTGGTTTTCTACGACGAATCGGAAACCGTTCCCGAAAACCTGAAAGCTGAAGGAAAACCGGTAGGGCTGGCCCAGAGAATGAACTGGTATACTCCTACCATGGGGATTCAGTGTATCGGGTTCTATCAGGACTTTGACGAACTCTTTATGTATCCGCTGGCCAGCGGACCCCAGCCGATTGTTGGCGATTTCAGGTACCTCGACTACAATGGTGACGGGACCGTGAACAGCCAGGACCGGGTGGTATCCACCCATCCGTTTGTGCCGGAGGTAACCTGGAGTTCCAGTCTGGAAGTAGGGTACAAGAATCTTTCCCTCCGGGCCGATTTTTATGGGATCAGTTCGGCGCAATTCCCCATGCGTCAGGGAGGGATGTTCTACCTCTATCCCTTTACCCAGAACAAGGACAATGCCCTGCTGGTGCATGAAGACCACTGGACCCCTGATAACCGGGATCCGTTGTATCCGGCCGTTCATTCCCTGGCAACCGAACAGTACAACTACCAGATCAACAGCTTCAGCATTCTGGAGGCGCGGTATACCAGGCTGAGAAACCTGTCGTTGAGCTACCGGCTGCGGGATAACCGCTTCCTGGAATCGATCGGGATCCAGGCTGCCAATTTCACCCTGACAGGAACGAACCTTTTCACATGGACCCCGTACTGGCTGGGTGGCGATCCGGAAGGTTTCAACATGGGGGTGGACTTTGGCGCCTACCCCATGATGAAGCGTTTCAACTTTGAGGTAAAACTGACCTTCTAATGCTAACCCGTTAAAAACATGACAATGAAAAGAATTACATATCTTTTGATAGCAATGGCCCTGATATTTCAGGGTTGTGAGGAATACCTCGACAAGGTGCCGGAGTCTGCGGGTATGACGGAAGAGGATGTTTTTACCGATTATCTGAATTACAGGAAGTTTGAAGACAGAATGTACAAAGATATGCTAGACCCCCTCCATCAGTTCGATTATACGCAGATAGCCGCACTCTGTGACGAGGGATACAATACATCCGACTGGGAAACCATGCCGATTGCCCAGGCGGGTGACTGGCTGCGCTCATACAATACCGGCCAGGCGCTGCAGTTTTATGCGGTGTGGAATGCCTGGGAGAGCATCCGCATAGCGAATATTTCCATTCAGAATATTCCCATGCTGGAAGAAAGCGGAAATGCCACCCAGGAGCAGATCAACCAGCTAAAAGGGCAGGCACATTTCATGCGGGCATGGTATTATTTCGAATTCCTGAGAAGGCAGGGAGGCATGCCCTATATTACCCGACCTCTGAAGGGAACGGACAATTTTGCCCTTCCAAGGCTTTCCTATCATGAAACGGCCCTGAAAATTGCTGCCGACTGTGATACGGCTGCCTCGTTGCTGCCGCTTGAGTGGGATATGGCTCATCTGGGCCGTCCGACAAGGGGCGCTGCCATGGCATTGAAGGCATCGACCCTCCTGTTCGATGCCAGTCCCACGAACAATCCTTCAAATGATGCTTCACGGTGGACCGCTGCTGCAGAAGCAGCCTGGGAAGTGATTGAACTGGCGAGGAACACCGGGATATATAAGCTGATGGAATCAAAAGGGACTGATGAGATAAAATATATGACACCGGGAGGGGTGGAAACCATCGAGTATCCCAGTGGTTTCGACAGCATATTTATGTATACACCTTATAATGAAGAGATCATCTGGGAATTTTATGCACGGGTAAACAACGGGGGAACACACAACCCGTTTACCGTGGCCAGCCTCTCTTCCCCGAGCATTATCCAGGGGTTCAGCCCTTCACAGAACATTGTGGAAATGTTTGAAACCGCGAACGGGCTTGCGATTGAAGATGATCCGGGTTATGATTCCCAGGATCCCTGGGTTGACCGTGATCCCCGGTTTTATCATTCCATTTTGTTCAATCAGGAGAGATGGACCAGCAAAACCGATCTGTATCTGGAGCTGTGGGAAGGTGGAAGCGAACGGATCAATGAACCCCATTACAGCAAAACGGGTTACCTGGCCCGCAAGTTCTGGGGCAAGAATGTGGATTCCTGGTCGGGAGCCCCGGCACCGTATACGCACAGCATCTTTTTCAGGTATGCGGAAATCCTTTTGATGTATGCCGAAGCCGCCAATGAAGTGGGTGGTCCGAACCATGTGATCTCGGGAGCCGACATGTCGGCCGTGGAGGCGGTAAATATGGTAAGGGCAAGGGTGAATATGCCGGAAGTAAATGCCATGTACCTGGGAAGTAAGGAAAGTTTTCGTGAAAGGATCAAGAATGAGCGGGCGGTAGAACTCTATCTGGAAGGAAAACGGTTATTCGATCTTTCACGGTGGGGTGATGCTCACAAAATGAAACACAAAGCCATTTACGGTATTTCCCTTACCGAGGATCTGTCAAAACCAACCGGGTTCATCATCAACCGGACAACCGATCCTGTTTTTGTGCTGACATTTGAGCAAAAGCATTACAGATGGCCCATTCCAACACAAGATGCCCTGATGTTTGAAGAATTTGAACAAAATCCCGGCTGGTAAGCCTGATCTGAAAATAAAAGGTGCTAACAACTGAAAAACAAAGAATTATGAATATAATGAAAAATCTGTTGATCTTTATGGTGCTTCTTGCCATGCAGGGTTTCGGGGCTCTGAATGCCCAGGAAGTACCCACGACCACTGTGACTAGTCGGGTGGTTGATGAGTCGGGCCAACCCCTTCCGGGTGTTGTGGTGAAATCCTTCAATCTGAAGAACACGGTCCTGACCGATGCCGCCGGAGAATTTTCCGTTCAGGCAACCACCGCTGAGGCTGACCATATTGTGGTTTCCGAAACAGGATATAATTTACTGGTTTATTCCATTGTCCCCGGACAGGAAGTTCCTGATGAAATAACTCTGATTAAAACCAGGGCCATCGATCCGCGTAATGAGGTATCACTGCCCTACGGTTCATTGAACAGCGACCGCACTGTGGGCGCGGTAAGTGTGATCACAGGGGAGGAACTGGAGTCCTTTCCGGCGGATAATTTGCTGGAAGCCCTGATGGGACGGGTTCCCGGACTGGTGATCAATCAGTACGACTACTTTCCCGGCAGGGAATCGCTGGGAGCCTACATACGGGGAGTGGGAGCCGCCATATACATTGACGGCGTTTCCAGGGACCTTACCGGTTTGAATGCTTCTGACGTAGAGAAGGTGGAAGTGCTGAAAGATCTTTCAGGCCGTGCGGTGCTTGGTCTTTCAGGCGCCGGACCGGTGATCTGGATCACTACTAAGAAAGGGAACCAGTATAACCGGAGAATATCGGTTTCAGCCGAAACCGGTTTCAGAAACCCGACTACCCTGCCACAGTACCTCGATGCCTACAACTACGCTACCCTGTTCAATGAAGCCCGGGAGAACGACGGCCTGAGCCCGAGATACACCCAGGATGAACTGGATGCATACCGTAACCAGAGTAACCCGGTGAGATACCCTGATGTGGATTATTACGATCTGTATGTAAAAAATTCGGCTCCTTTCTCCAGAGGCAATATCGGCTTCGAGGGAGGTGATGAAAGAGTGAATTATTACTCGGCATTCAACTATCTGACCTCACAGGGACTTGAATCAGTGGGGGAACTGTCGAAGAATGAAAGATACAAATTGCTGGGGAATGTGGATATCCGGCTGAATGATTTCATGAGACTGGGCGTCAACATTTCCGGTTCACTGAACAACCAGCGGTTTCCAAACGAAGGAGGAGGATCCGGAGTATTCAATATGTTCAACATCCTTTCTCAGTATCCTGCCAATGCCCATCCGGTGTATTTCGGCGATAAGCTGATCATCAGCGATAACTATCCGGTGAATGTAACCAATGAGCTGAAGTATTCAGGATTTGCCGAGGGAAAAATACTGAATGCCCAGAACTCGGCCAGCCTCGCCATCGACCTGAATGATGTGGTGGAAGGGTTGACATTGGATGCCCGGGCATCATTCGATGTTATGAACTACATTATTCACACGAAAGGGGGAACCGAAGCCCTGTACCGGCTGGAAAGGACCGGGACGGGTGCAGATACGGCTATTCTGGTTGTTCCAAAGGAAGTGGATGTGGATATGAGTGTTGGAAGCAACACGGTGGACCGCCGTACCGAGGCCATGACCTCGCTTAACTACGAAAAAGCATCGGGCAAGCATTCTCTATTGCTGAATGCCATATATTATATGGCGCTGCATGAATGGAGGGTAACCTCGGGCGATTACCAGCCCGACAAGTTGCAGGATATCTCTCTCAGGGCCAATTACAATTTTGACAACAAATACACCCTGGAGGCCGATCTTTCCTACACAGGAAGCATGAGATTGCCGGAAGGCGACCGGTTTACCCTCTTCCCCACCCTGGGAGCCTCCTGGATTGTCAGTAACGAGAGCTTTCTCAGCGGAAGCAGCCTGATTGACTACCTCAAGCTGCATACCTCTTTCGGGGTAATGGGAATAGGCGATTTCTACCTGGAGGGTTACAATCCCTATTACCTTTTCCAGACCCTCTGGAGCTCTGCCGGATCGTGGGGACCTGGCATTCCCGGAAATTATGCAAAGGCTGCCAGTATTTATACCATTCTGCAGCACGAAACAACCGATTTTGTACTACCCAAAAGAAGATATTTCAATGCGGGAATGCAGGGACAACTGCTTGACAAATCCATTACTTTCGAATTGAATTACTTCAACGAATATAATTACGACAAGATCTCGAACCGCCTGTACTCCCTTCCTTCCCTTGTTGGTACGGAATTCCTTCCGGCTACCAACTACGGCGAAGACAAGCGCTGGGGATTTGACGGAATGGTGCAGTATTCGGGAAGCAGCGGAGATTTCCGTTACTCTGCCGGCCTGAATGCCATGTACATCCGGGGAAAATACCTGGTGGTGGATGAGCTTGTTTCGCTGGAAGAGTACCGAAAACTGGCAGGGAAAGACATGGATCTTTTCTGGATCTACCATGCCGAGGGGCTTTATCAGAGCGAAAGTGAAATTACCTCCCGGAATGTGAGTCAGGCCTGGGGAGAAGTAAAACCAGGGGATATACGATATGAAGACAAAAATGGCGACGGTGCAGTGGATGAAAAAGATGTGTATACTCCCGGAGCTCATAGCCCCCGCCTTTACTACGGCCTGAACCTGAACCTGAGCTACAGGCAGTTCAGCCTGTTCATTGCCGGGCAGGGAGTAGCCGACGGCGATGTACTCCTGTCATCCGACAGGTATTTCAGGATTAACGGAACCCGACAGAATTATTCGGAGCTGATGCTCGACCGGTGGCCCGTGACCGATGAGTTCCCGAGGCTTACCACCACGTCGAACAACAACGTGCAGAACTCCACATTCTGGGTCAGAAATGCTGCCTATTTCAAAATAAAGAATGTGGAGCTGAGCTACCGGTTACCGACCACTGTTTCGCGCAGCCTGTCCATGGCCGATGCCCGTGTTTTTCTGCGGGGGACCAATCTGCTGGTTCTTTCCGGCCTGAATGAATACGGCGTGGATCCTGAAAACCTTAATGCGGGAATTACCGGATACCCTGTATTTAGAACCTATACTGCCGGCGTATCGTTTAGTTTTTAATCCAATATAAACCGAAGTTATGAAGCGAATAATCTTAATATGCTGGGCAATAGCAATGGTGGCAGTCGCATGCGACTATCTGGAACCCAGGCCCATTCAGCACCTCAGCACTGAGGAGCTGCTTGAAGCAGCCGATTATGGCGAGGGATTGCTTTCAACGGCTTACCGGAATCTGTATCCCAGTTTTGAAATTACCTCCGAGTATTATACCGACAATGCGGTACCTTCCCTGGCCGGGACCAATCTTCTGGCTCTGGGAGGGTGGACGGTGGAAAACAATCCCATTGGAAGCTGGGATCACTGGTATAATTCCATCAACTACTGCAATCATTATCTGGAACTGGGTGGCGATCTGTTATACAGTGTATCCGACCCTGTTCTGAACAAAACCCTTCAGAAAAACCGCCGGGCCGAAGCCTTCTTCCTGAGGGCCTGGTACCACTGGAAGCTTCTTCAGACCTACGGCGGATATGCCGACGGGGAATCGGAGGCCCTGGGCATCCCCATAGTGACCAAATCGTTGACCACAGAGGATGAGCTGGACCTTCCAAGAGACACTTACGAAGATGTGGTAGCCCAGATTGTGGAAGACCTGGATTCGGCCATTGCCGTGCTGCCACTGATGTACAACGGGGCCAGCCAGACCGATAACATCTCCAACCGGGGAAGGGCATCGGGCCTGGCAGCCATGGCCCTCAAGGCACGGGTGTACCTGTATGCCGCCAGTCCGGCTTACGGCCCGTCTTCTACGGCTCTGTGGGAAAGGGCTGCAGAGGCTGCCTATGAGGCAATCGAAGCTTCCGGAGGATTGACCAATTTGTCCTCATATGGTAATTTTAATGATTTTAACAATTTCGACCATATCTGGATCCAGCCTCCCTACTCATCCAATGCACTTGAGAATACACATTATCCTCCGTCGTTATACGGTGACGGATCCTGCAACCCGTCGCAGAACCTGGTGGATGCCTTTCCGGCCGGTGACGGGTATCCTGTGGACGAAAGTACCGCTTTTGATCCGGATGAACCTTATTCCAACAGGGATCCCCGGTTCGAAAGGTTTATTTTCTACAACGGGGACAATTACAACGGAACCTATATCCGGACTTACCAGGGGGGGCCCGATGCTCCCGGCGGTCTGTCGCAGGAAGGAACCCGGACCGGTTATTACATGAAAAAGCTGCTGAGCCGGAATGTGCGTCTGACTCCTGGTGATGTGACGAGCGATTACAAGTATTATACCTATCTGAGCCGGGCCGAACTGTACCTGAATTTTGCCGAGGCGGCCAACGAAGCGGTGGGACCGACCGATGCCAGCCTGGGTTATTCTGCCAGGGACGTACTGTCAATGGTCAGGCAACGGGCCGGGATCGATTCCGATCCATCCACTTCGGGATACCAGGATCAATATTTGGACGACCAGGCAGCGGCCGGGAAAGAGGCATTCCGGGATCTGGTGCACAACGAAAGAAGAATTGAACTCTGTTTTGAAGGTCACCGGTTCTGGGATATCCGAAGGCTGAACGAACCACTGAACCATACCATCAAGGGAGTTGAAATTGCAGAGGATCCCGACCCGCCGGCTCCGGAAGTATCAAACATTGCCCTGGTATCGGAGGCATCAGCCGATTATGTTTCCCAGTGGTCAAGGCTTTCATACATCAACAACGGAACCACTTCGCTGCCTGCTTTCCACAACTGGTACAGTGGCGGGCAGTGGAGGTATGTCCAGTATGATTTCCCCTCCTATTTTAAGGTGTCAGGATCAAGCAGCACGTATTCTGTTGATAGTGTGGTGGTTTACTGGTGGGAAGAATGTCCTACCTGTGGTGTACAGTATCCCGACAGCACCTATCTCGAAGCATGGGATGAAGGGGCAGGTGATTGGGTGGAAGTGTGGAGTGACTTTGACGGAATTACAGAAGATTACTGCCCGATCGTATTCACGCCTGCCATTCAAACCAGCCGGATGCGTCTGAACTTCCGGGATAATGCTTCATGCGGTATCAGGGAATTCGAAGTATACGGAGCGCAGATTGAACCGGCTGCATTTGAATACCAGGTGGTGAATGTGGAAAATCATACATTCCAGGATCACATGAGGTATGTGCCCCTGCCTTACTCGCAGACCCTGCTGATGAGCAACCTGAAGCAAAACAGCGGATGGTAGAAAAGTTTCTCAAATGTTAATTTCAAAAAACAGAGATATGAAAAATACGGTTATTATCTTGATTCTGGTTGGCCTGTTTACCGTCAGCTGTTACGATGAGTTCAGGACCGATTTTCCCTATACGACGGTAGCTTTCTCAACCGCCACCGGAGGATTGACCACCCAGGGTGAACTGGGCCGGACCGTGGTCATGGGAGAGGGACTGAAGCTCGATTTCGGCGTTTACATTGCCGGCCTGCTCGAGAATGATAAGGAATGGTGGGTGGATTATATGATCGATCCTTCATTGCTTGACGGAACCCCGTATGAGCTGATGCCCGCGGATTATTATACCCTCAGCAACGACAGCCGGATTACCATACCCAAAGGCGAATATGTGGGGAAAGTTACGTTAACCCTCGATTCCACCAGTTTTGTGAACGATCCCAGGGCTTCCGGTTTTAACCTGGCCCTGCCTATCCGGCTTACCGATACCAATGCCGATTCACTGCACACCACTCAAAGTACAAAAATCCTGGTGATTAAATACATCAATTACTATGATGGTTATTATGACCAGACGGGTACCTATGAGACGGTAACCGATGCCAGTGAGCTGATTGGCAGCGGTTCGATCGACAATGTGATCAAAATGTCGACAGTTATGCTGGATACCGTGCTGGCCAACGGCATGATTTACATCGGATCGGATTATGCTGTGAAATATGTTGTAAATCCGGATAATACGGTTTCTATGGAAAAAACCCCTGTCGGCGAACCTGAAATCATCAACCTGGCTATGACGGCTATCCTTTCTACCGATTACGTGAGTTCATGGGAAAATATCGAGGCCATACGCGATGGCTACGAACCATCCAGCTCGGGAGATAAAGGACCAGGCGCTTTCGGGAACTGGCCCAGCCCGGGTGAATGGGGATGGGTCCAGTGTGAATGGCCCGACCTGCAATACATCAGCCAGTCGGATGTATACTGGTGGACTGACGGGGGAGGTATTCAAATCCCTGAAGAGAGTTATATTGAATACTGGAATGTTGATACCGAGCAGTGGGAACTTGTCCCCAACCACAGTGGTTTCGGAGTAAATCCGGATATGTACAACATTACCACCTTTGATGAGGTGCTGACTAACAAGATCAGAATCCATTTCCGGGATGATGTGGAATCCTGCGGTATTCTGGAATGGAAAGTGTGGGGATACATGGCTGCCGTTAATCCCGAACAGGCCCGGATCTCTGCTGTTACACCCACGGGTGAATGCATCTGGGATCCGGAAACCAGCACATACCATCTGGAGTACCGGATCGATTATGAGGGCATGGATTATCATACCAATGTGAATACCCAGCTGGTGTGGAGGAACCGCATCAGGGACGGAGTGAACGAGTGGAGAAGGTAACCTTTTCAGTGAAATTTACCCTTTACAGGAAGGACTGCAACCGGCAGTCCTTCCTGTAAACTTCACCTCCCTGCTGTTGTTTCCAGCATACATGTCCTGTGAAAGGATAAAAACTTCGACCGGTACTTTGTCATATTGTTCAGAACCTCCTGCTTCCTGCACTTTTCAATCATCCTGAAATGCCAGCAAATAATACCAGGCAGGGTGAAGTTTTACGGCAGGCAATAGCAAATGTTAATTTAACTAAATATATATCATGATGAAAATGTGTATGAGTATGTTCATTCGAAGATTTTTATCCTTATTATGCGGGTCCTTCCTTTTTACTTTTCTGGTTTCACTGAACGGAGCGTATGCCCAGGTCCATGTGTCCGACAGCATTCCCCAGTATCTTTTCAGTGATTTTGCCACCGGTGTGGTGGTGAAAAAAAACGGGGAGAAAATAGCTACTTCTCTGAATTACAATATCATAACAGAGGAAATGATCTTCCGGGAGAACGGCCGTTATTTAGCACTTTCTGGAACCGATGAGATTGATTCCGTGTATCTGAATAACATGGTTTTCATACCTGCCGGGAAGGCTTTCTATGAACTGGCTGTGGACGGGCCCGTTAAGCTTTTTGTCCAGTTTTCGGGAACGGTGAGAGTGGAAGGAGAAGATGTGGGTTACGGTTCCACTTCGCAGACCAGCCGGGTTACGAACCTCAACTCACTGATCAGCAGCGGCGCCGTATACAGTATGGATCTGCCGGAAAATCTGGTTATGTCAAGGTACATTACCTATTATGTGGAACACAACGGAAAAAGGAAACGTTTTGTGAATGAGAGGGCTTTCCTGCGGAATTTCAGAGAATACCGGGAGGAGCTGGAGAAATATATTGAGTCGAATCACATTCAGTTCGATCGCTACAACGATGTGGTAAAACTGGTGCATTTCCTGAACGGGATGTATGGTGGGCTCTGAATCTGAAAAACAGAAAATGGGAAAATCGGATCAGAACAAGTTCAATATATGGGAATACACCCTATTTTCATGCTGTGTACCTCACACTTCCACCTCCCTGACATCCAGTACCAGAATACCGATATCGGAAGTATATGTTTTTCCCTGTATCCTGCTTTCAGAAAAGTTGAAAATTACAACATCACCGGCCTGTAAATGATCTGAGCGGATATTTCATTGGAAAACAGAATGGGTCCGGTCAGCATGTGGTAATTATCTCGTAAGAAAACAAAAAAGAAATGAAACAACGAATATCCGCGGGTTACAGAACATTTGGCATGGCCGGTTGGGCACGATTTTCATTCCTTGTTCCATTGGGCTTGTTATCCTGTTCTGCAGCCCCTGAAAATGAGCCACCCAACATTATTCTGATTATGGCCGATGATATGGGTTTCTCCGATCCGGGTTGTTACGGCAGTGAAATACAGACTCCCAACCTGGACCGTCTGGCAGAAAACGGCCTCAGATTTTCGCGGTTTTATAATGGTGCCCGGTGTTGTCCTACCAGGGCAAGCCTGCTGACCGGATTGTATGCTCATCAGGTGGGGGTTGGCTACATGGCAGACAATGACTGGGGGCATGAGTCTTATCGCGGGGATCTGGACGACCAGTGTGTTACTATGGCTGAAGCGCTGGGGAGTTCGGGCTATGCTACTTATATGACAGGCAAGTGGCATGTAACCCGGCATCTGGGTCACTGGAGCGGCGATTCAGCAAGGATGTCGAAAGAAAACTGGCCCCTCCGGAGGGGATTCGATCGCTTCTACGGGACCATCATCGGTGCCGGAAGCTATTATGATCCGGTTACTCTGGTCAGAGATAATGAACCCGTGGAACCAGAAGAGGATAACTTTTACTATACCGATGCCATCAATGATCAAATGGTGGTATTCATCAATGAGCATATAAAGTCGGGTAACAAAAATCCATTTTTCGCCTATGTAGCCCACGTTGCACCCCACTGGCCATTGCATGCGTTGCCTGAGGATATTGAGCGGTATGAAGGAGTGTATGATAAAGGTTGGGATGAAATTCGCAGGGAAAGGCTCGAAAAAATGAAACGGATAGGTCTGCTGGATGAAGATACGGAGTTGACACCCCGCGATCCGGGGGTGCCGCCGTGGGAAGAAGAGAAAAACAAAGCGTGGATGGTTCGTGCCATGGAGGTGTATGCGGCTCAAATAGAACGCATGGACAAGGGTATTGGACGAATTATCGAAGCACTTGAAAAGAATCATATTCTGGAGAATACTCTGATCGTTTTTCTTTCAGATAATGGCGGTTGTGCGGAAATTCTGACAGATGGATGGAGGGGAATGTTTATTGCCCGGGAAACGCGCGACGGAAGGCAGGTGCATGTGGGCAATGATCCCTCTGTTTTGCCCGGCCCTGAAAATACATATCAAAGCTATGGTGTGGGATGGGCCAACGTTTCGAATACCCCTTTCCGGCTGTACAAACATTTTGCGCATGAAGGAGGAATTTCGACTCCGATGATCATGCACTGGCCCGGCGGAATCAAAGCAAAGGGGGAATGGAGGCGTTATCCCTCTCATATCATCGATTTGATGCCAACTTTCCTGGATGTTGCCGGGGTGGAATATCCGGAACGGTTTAACGGAAAGGAAATTCTCCCGCCTGAAGGTCAGAGCCTGATACCTGTGATCAAACAGGACAGGGTGGAACGTGATGGCCCTCTTTTCTGGGAACACGAAGGAAACCGGGCGGTGCTCAGCGGTAAATGGAAACTGGTGCAGCGGCACAACCGGGATTGGGCGTTGTTCGACATGCTTATCGACCGCACAGAAACAACCGATCTTTCGGATGAAATGCCTGAAAAAGTTGCAGAGCTGAAAACCATGTACGAAGAATGGGCTGAATGGGCAGGAGTATTGCCATGGCCGGCTTATAAGTACATACAGGATAATAAGCTGGATGAAGATGCAAGATGAGGCGCAGAACATTCATAAAAAACACAGGATTGGGCAGTGTCGGCATTATCGGATCATCTGTTCTGGGAACGCTGAATTTCTCATACACCTTTCGTTCTGAAAGAAAGCCAAATATCCTGTTCATAACCACCGACTACCAGGCCGGGGAAGATGTGCCATTTATTGCCTCTTTTCTGCAAATGCCCAATCTGAACAGGCTTTACAGGGAAGGAGTTGTATTCAACAACCATTACTGCACAGCTCCGGTCTGTATGCCGGCACGGTATACTTTCATTTCGGGCCGGTACCCTCACAATCATGGCATGTGGGATAATGGCGCAAAGTGGTTACCGGAGGGGACTCCCCTGCTGATGAAGCAACTTTCGCAGAGTGGTTATTATGTAATCGGTGTGGGGAAAATGCATTTTCATCCATGGGACCGGATGGCAGGCTTTCATAAGCGAATATTTGCCGAAAGAAAGGGAAATGGCAGGGCAGACAACCACCGCATGGATGATTATGCCAGGTTCTTATCGGAAAATGGCCTCAGCCGGTGGAGCTATCTCAGGGAACAATGGAAATCCGACATATTCGGTGTGTATGACTGGCCTTTTGCCGAAAAATTTCACATTGATCATTATGTAGGGGAGCAAACCGTAAGGACCATTGATGAATTGGGAGACCGTTTCCCCTGGTTTTTATGGGTCTCATTTAACGGGCCTCATAATCCATGGGACCCTCCGGCCCGGTGTTCCGATCCGTACAAACGCATGGAACTCCCGGGGCCACGTTTACGTAAGGGTGAATTACTGGAAAAACCGCGTGATCACACCCGCCTTAGGTTCAATTATACCCGTGCTGTTCCTGACCGTATTGATCAGGCACCGGAGGAGGAAAAAGCGGAAATCATTCACCGGATCAGGGCCGGTCATTATGGAGGACTGAGCTTCATTGACGAGCAGATTGGCCGTATCCTGGATGCCCTTGAGTGCAGGGATCTTCTGGAAAATACGATCATCATCTATTCTGCTGACCACGGTTGCGAACTGGGGGATCATTTCAATATACATAAAGGGTTGTTTTACGAACGCTCGGCAAGGGTTCCCATGATTGTCTGGAATCCCGCACGCTTTAACCCGGCTGCCGTTGACAGTTATTCCGGACATATTGATTTGTTTCCTACCATCTTATCCCTTACAGGGACAAAAATATCCTCACAATTACGCGAAAAGCTTGAAGGCCGGGATCTGGTGCCTGTCATTAACGGCGTATCCGGACAGGGTCAACAAGAGGCATATAATGAAATCAGGGGCGGAACCAACATTGTGACAGATGAATGGAAAATGAGCATCTATCCGGCCGACGGCGACGGGGAATTATATGATCGCCGCCGGGATCCTGATGAGCTTCATAATGTGTTCGATCATCCCGATTACCTTGCGGTACGGAAGGAATTAACTGATCGCCTGATAGCCTTTCATCCTCCGTTAAAAAACAAGACCGGGCAGATGAAACCCGTCCATTTTATTGAAAAGGATGTGTACAGGTACAGAGGGGGCGAACATATTCCTCCGGAACAGGCTCCCTTCCAGGCAGGTAAATCCATTGCCATAAAAGCTGATATAACTCCTCTTAACAGAAGATGGGAAGATGGGCCGGTTATGGTCGCTCATGTGGCCGGAGAGCATGGTTACGCCATTTATATTAAGGACGGATATCTGGCCATGGGGTTCCGCCGCTGGGGAAAGGATGACATCATTCTGTCTCCGGAAAAATTGCCTGTACATCGGATAAGGATAGGCGCAAGCGTGAACAGGGAGGGGCTGCTGACCCTGCTGGTGGAAGGGAAGGCAGTTTCTTCCGGTAAAACCGATGGCTCTTTACCGGTTCAGGAAGGTCACGAAAGAGTGCTGGCACCACATATTTTTATCGGCCGGAGTCCGGAATGGGCCCGGCCGGTTGGTGAATATCAGCGCGGCCAGGATATTTCGGAATATGTTCAAAAAATCGAACTGAAAATTGAACATAATATATGATAAATTCATCAGGAATAAGCCAAAAAAATAAATTGGCCTGTGGAAACCCCTTTCGTGCCATCGGAATTGCCGGGGCCGCGGCAGCATTCTCCATTGGATTGCCTTCCTGTCATAAGGCGGAAGAACATCCCAATATTATCCTGATCCTGGTGGATGATCTGGGTTATGGGGATGTATCATGCTACAATGACCAGGCCAGGTTGTCTACCCCCAACATTGACCGGCTGGCTGAAACCGGCATGCGGTTTACCGATGCACATACCAGTGCCGCCCAGTGTTCGCCTACGCGGTATGGCCTGCTTACCGGCAGGTATTCCTGGCGCACCCGTTTGCAGGTGGGTGTGTTGCCCCCTTTCGATGAACCCCTGATTGAGAAAGACCGGGTGACACTGGCCTCCTTGCTGAAGGAACAGGGATATTCCACCGCATGTATCGGCAAATGGCATCTGGGGCTGGGATGGCAAACTCTGGAAGGCGATACCATCGATCCACGGTCATGGTCAGCCCGGCAAAACCTCAAAATCGACTATTCAAAACCCTTGACTACTTCTCCCAATGATTATGGTTTTGATTATTACTTCGGCATCAATGCTTCAAACAACATGTTGCCATACTGCCTGATTGAGAACAATCGCGTGGTGACGGTTCCCGAAAGGCCGAAATACCCAGTATTTGATACAGAAAGAGGGTTGGGACTGGTGGCGGAGGATTATGACAGCCAGAAGTTGGAAAATACCCTGTTCAGGAAAGCTATGGCCTGGCTTGAAAAGCAGAGGGAGGAACAACCCGGGAAACCCTTCTTTTTGTATTATCCCATGTCGGCCATCCACCGTCCTTGTCTTCCCGACGATCCGTTCATCGGCAAAGGGGAAGCAGGCCTGAAAGGTGGCAAGATACTGGAAACGGATCATTATGTGGGACAGTTGATGGAATGGCTCGGGAAGGAAGGGTTGGAAGACAATACCCTGTTCATTTTTACCAGTGATAACGGGGGACGGCCGGGCGATCCGAAATATGCGCTTCGTGAGCTTGCTGCAAACACCTATGGCCAGAAATATGCGCCTCAGAAGTGGATTGAAAAAGACAGTATGGTATGTGTAAACAATCCGTATGAAAAACCGGAAGGTTCGGAAAGTTATCATATCTACGGCCATTTTTCCAGTGCCGGTTTAAGGGGATACAAATCCGATATATATGAAGGAGGCCACCGTGTGCCTTTCATTATCCGGTGGCCGGGCGTGGTGAAAGCGGGTACGGTGTGTGATGAGCTGGTCAGTACCCTGGATTTTCTGGCTACACTGGCCGATTTGATGGATGCCGACATCCCTCCGGATGCCGGCGAGGATAGTTTCAGCTTTTTGCCACTGCTGCTGGGTGAAGCAAAATCCCCCGTCAGGCCCAACCTGGTGCACAAAGCCTGGCACGCCGACAAACTGGCCATACGGAAAGGAAACTGGAAAATGATTCCTTTCAGGGACGGAGGAGGCCTTTACCAATTCCCGGAGGTGGAAGAGGAAGGTCAGCTATATGACTTGGAAAATGATCCTTCAGAATCAGTAAATCTTTATGAACGTCGGCCGGAAATTGTTGAAGAACTAACAGAAGAATTGAACAAAGTAAAAGAGGGTTATTATTATGAAAATGCAGTACAGGTAAAATAATGGTAGAGCTAATGATGCGAAGAATATTTATCTTATGGATTTTTATATTGATTGCCGGAAATAGCCTTGCCGGTTCTTTACATTTACGGAAATTGCCGGGAATACTTGAGGTCAGACAGGCCGGAGAACACGGGGTAAGAATCACCATGAAACCCGACGAATACCGGGAAGACCTTCCGTATACACCGGTTCTGGCTGAAAGGGAATATCCCTTGCCTTTTATTAACCTTTCCGGGATTCAGGGTATTGTCAGGAAACGTGCAGGAAACATGGTGGTGGAAGTACATCCCGATCCACTGACGGTTGTGGTAATCAATAATGAAGGGATTACTATCCAGGCCATTACATTCAATGAAAACGGAAACCTGTCGTTTTTGCTCGATGATTCTCCTGTTCTGGGTATGGGAGAAGGCGGACCACGCCCTGAGCGGGGAAGCAACTGGCGGAGTCTTCCCGTTGAATTCGACCGCCGTGGCCGGTTTCACAACATGCAGCCCCGCTGGCAGAGCGATGCATACGGATCGCGCAATCCGGTGCCCCTGCTGATCGGCACAGGCGGCTGGGCACTTTATTTCACCAGCCCCTGGGGTCGGTTTGACCTGACTGGAAAAGACCGTTGCATTTTTATTCCTATCCGGCCCGTTGATAACGACAGCATGCGGCAGAACCGGGAAAACCAGCAGCAGAACCTGGGAAAGGGAATACCGCCCATGGATTCGCTGGTGCCGGGACTGTATGATCTGTTTGTGTTCGATGCACATGATCCGGCTGCTTTTATGAAAGACCTTTCCCTGATCAGCGGGCCGGCCGTCATGCCCCCCAAGTGGGCGCTGGGGTATATGCAGTCGCACCGGACCCTGGAGGATGAGCGTCAGATGACCGCCATTGTCGATTCATTTCGTAACAAGCAAATACCGTTGGATGCGGTGATATACCTGGGTACCGGGTTTTGTCCCCGGGGCTGGAACACCGAACAGCCGTCGTTCGAATTCAATCCCGAAGTGTTTGAACGGGATCCTGCAGAGTTCATCGATGACCTGCACCGGCGCCATGTCAGGGCAGTTCTCCATATCGTACCCTGGGACAGGGACAAGCTGCCTACCCTGCACGGGACCATTCCTCCGGCTCCGGGAGAAAATGTGGATGCCTCACACATACTGTCGTACTGGCAGCAGCACACGGGCCTGATAGAAAAGGGAGTGGATGCTTTCTGGCCGGATGAGGGCGATTGGTTCGACCTGTTCGAACGCTTGAAAAGGCACCAGATGTACTACCAGGGACCACTGTATTCCCGGCCGGGAGTCAGGCCCTGGAGCCTTCACCGGAACGGACACCTGGGTGTGGCTCGCTGGGGAGGATGGGTATGGTCGGGCGACACCCAGTCGGCCTGGAAAACCCTGGAAGCACAGATTGCTGTCGGTATCAACCATTCCTTGAGCCTTTCTCCTTACTGGGGCTCGGATATCGGAGGGTTTTATCCGAACGAAGAACTGACGGGCGATTTGTACGCCCGATGGTTTCAGTTCGGAGCTTTCTGTCCTTCGTTCCGTTCCCATGGACGAACCTGGTGGACCCGCCTCCCCTGGGGTTGGGGCCTGAGTGAAAGAGGACCGCTGGAAACCCGTAGCCCTCCTCTGGAATCAGAACTGAATAATCCGCTTATTGAACCGGTTGTGAAAAAATATACTGAGCTTCGTTATTGCCTGCTGCCCTATAATTATTCCCTGGCATGGGAGGCGAGGAACAAAGGTATGCCCCTGATGCGGGCCCTTTGGCTGCATTACCCCGGGGATGCAACGGCATGCGCTACAGGTGATCAGTATCTGTGGGGAAGAGATATTATGGTGGCGCCCGTGTATCAAAAAGGAGCGGTTTCACGCAAAGTATACCTGCCCGAAGGGGTATGGTACGACTGGTGGACCAATGAAAGAATATCAGGCGGAAAAGCGGTGCTGAAACAGGTGGATCTGTCGGTCATGCCTCTTTATGTACGCGCCGGAGCCATCATTCCTTTCGACCCTGTACGGCAATATACGGAACAACCGGTGGAGGCTCCCACCACTTTGAGAATATACCGGGGTGCGGATGGAAATTATATTCTGTACGATGACGACGGGATCAGTCAGGATTACCTGCAAGGCGAATATTTCCTGACCCGCCTGGTATGGGATGATAATAAGGGAGTGCTTACCATTGAACCCGGGAAGGATGACCAGGGCAGGCAACACGGTACGCCCCGTGCTTTCCGCATCGAAACCGTACCCGATGGGATGATAAACCTGATTGAATGGACCGGACAGGAAAAAATGATGATATCACTTTAAATATTTTTTGAAAATGAAGACTAAGACGGTTCTCTTTATTGTTTTCCCTTTGCTGAGCATTTTCTGTACCGGATGTGATGTTTCACGTGATCTGTCGCTGAAGAATGACCGGTTGAAAGTAACCTTTGCTCAAAAGGGTATTCAATCGGTTTATGACATTCAAAATGGCCTTGAGGTGCAATTTGGAAAGGATGAGATATTTCTCACCATCGACAGTGTGCCGTTTGAGACGGCAAAGATGATCCCCGGGAAAATACGGAAAACAAATCATAGTGTATCCTATATATATTCAGCCGGCGAATATTCTTTCACTGTAAAATATGAACTGCAGGATAACTGGAGGTTCGTGTCGAAGCAGGTGCTGGTAGATTGTTCGGATAAAACCCATTACCGGGTCAATGAAATGGGGGTTATGGCCGGACAAATAACAAATGATTCCCTGACCTTTCACAGATTTCCAGACCGGAGATACGGTTTCACCCTGAGGAATGTCCCCGCTTCCTCTGCAGAAATGGGAAATGCCTGTTTTTTTACTGTACAGAATCCTTATTCCGAGTACATTTTCCAGGAAGGAGTGATTCAGGTAAAATACGATCCTCAGATGAAATGGGAACAAAGGCGGGGACCTTTTGAATCTGACCGGCTTTGCATAGGGATAGCCGATTTGACGGGTCATACATTCAGGGCTGATTTGCTGCCCGAGTGGGAATATGTACCCCGGCCCGATGAGTTTGTCGCGGAAGGCGACAGGATTGATCAGGGAGAAATCGATGCTATGACTCAATGTGCCCGCGAATTCCTTATGATCGATCCGCAGGAGAGCGTACAGGTGCATATTGGGTGGTGCGAGAATGATTACCAGATAGATATTGCCACACCGGAAGGTATGGAAGAATACAAAAGGATCATTGACCAGGCCGTGGAACTGGGAAACCAGCATGTGCTGTTCACTCCATTCAACAGTGCTGTGGCCCCGCTGGAAGAAAATACCGATGCCTGGGGCTGGGAAAGCCTTCTGTGGTGGAACATGGGTCAGAAGATCAGAAAAGGGGAATGGCATCCTGGTGATCCGTTACCGCCTACCGTGCAGGAAGTGGTAGATTATGCCCGGTCGAAAGGAATCGGCCTGATGGCTTACGTTTACCCTTCCCTTCCCTTTATGCAGAACCCGGAATGGACAGCCTGGCGAACCTCCAACGGGAAGAAGCCTGAAGGATACCTCACAGTGGATACCGGCCTGGAGAGTTTTCAGGACTGGCTGGTGGATATGCTGGTGGCTTTTGCCGAAGCGACCGGTTGTACCGGCTATTCATTTGACCACTGGTGGATTGCCTATGAGAACGATCCGGAGGACACAAATGTTCAGGTGTCTAGCAAATACCAGCAATGGTACGGATGCAGGAGGGTACTGGAACAACTGCGTAAACGAGCCCCTCACCTGGTGATCGACGGTCGTCAGCAATACCATCATTTCGGTACCTGGACCTGGCTGGCAGGTACTTACCCCCATCCCATGATGTCAGACGAACAGCCCGGTAGCTTTATGCCTATTACCGATCTGAGCACAGATAGGGTAAGTGGGGCCAGACAACGGTATGTGGCCTACCGTTTGATGACCCGGGACTTTACACCCGTGGAAATCCTGCCTGGTTTTATTACGCACCAGACTCAGCGAAACGATGCCGCCAGGGTCATGAGGCGCGACAGGTTCCGTTCGCGCGACTGGGATTATTTGGGTTGGAAATACAATCTGATATCTTCCCTGGCAACCGCCCCTATCAACAACGTAGTGAACTATATTCCTGCCAGGGATGAACAAGAGTTTCATGCTTTTTCGGAGGAAGACAAAGCCTTTTTTAATCAGTGGCTGGATTTCACCAACAGGAATATGGAATACCTGAAACACGTGAGGCCCATTCTGGGGCAGCCTATGACCGGAAGGTGTGACGGAACGGCAGCTATTGTAGAAGATCGTGGTTTCATTTTTCTTTTCAATCCCAATTACCGGGAAATGCAGGCCGTTTTTAACCTTGACCGTTCCATCGGCCTGACCTCTGGTGAGAAGTTTACACTCAAGGAGTTATATCCCCGTGAGGGGGTGATCCTCGGTCCGGGTATATCAACATACGGTGATCGGATTTGTTTGGATATGCCGGGAATCACTGCAAAGGTGCTGAAAATTGAACCCTTTGAAGAAAATGGGCAGCCCCTTCTCGTAAATGTGCCGGGGGATGCACAACTCGAACAGGACAAACTTATCCTGACAAATGTTACCGGTGCAGCCGGGTCGGAAGCCGAAATCGCCGTGATCCTGCCCCAAGAAACCCATGTTACATCGCTTATTGTCAACGGAACCGAAGTCGAGTTTGCAAAGGAAGGCAACCGGGTGGAAGCAACCCTGCGGTTTGCCGGTAAGTATTTTCCGAAATCGGCAAGCCTTACGGTATACGATCCGGAATTTACCGGTACCATGGTGGAAACTACTCTCCATGTTCCGGAAAGAATATTTGAACAGCTGGAAAAGAGAAAAGAAAAGTGGCCTGTGAGTTATACCGACGATGACCGGCTGGCTCCCTGGCTGGAACCTTCCCGGCTGCTGCTGTATATCCAGGTGGCCGATCCTTACCGGTTGACGGAGGAAGAAGTACGCTGGGGGGATGAAGTGATGACAAGAAGAATAAAAAAGCCTTTCCGCAAGGATGAGTACCGGCTTGAGATCGACGGAAAGCCCTTTCCCTTGCAGGAAGCCTATAATGGTGTTTACCCATACATGGAACGGACATTTCTGGGTATTTATAGCGATATATCCTCGCTGGAGCCTGGTGTTGACCATAAGGTAAGAGTAACCCTGCCAGAAGGACTGAAACCGGGCCAGTTTCAGGGAATATTTGTGGAACATGTGGAAGATGAATATACAGAAACCATTATCAAGTAATCTGAAATGAAGAATAAAAATATTGATTCCGGCATGAACAGGTTTCCCCTGCAAATACTCCTGGCACTCACACTGCTGACCCTTGCCGGATGCGGGAAAACCCCCGGTGAATATGTGATGCCCGCCGAACCTGTCCTTTCCAGGATCACCCTGACGGGAGGCCTCTGGTACGATGCCATGCAACGGGAGAGTGAGTATCTGCGTTCCCTCGATCCCGACCGTCTGCTGGTCCATTTCAGGAAGGTGGCCGGAATCCCCTCCGAAGCCAGGGAATACGGCGGGTGGGAAAAGGGATCGAGTGAACTGAGGGGACATTCCATCGGACATTATCTTTCTGCAAGTGCCCGGATGGCTGTTCTGGCCAACGATACGGTTTTACGGAAAAAATGCAGGTACATAGTTGGTGAGCTCAGGAAATGTCAGGAGAAGAACGGAACGGGGTATGTCAGCGCTTTCCCCGAGGAATACCTTGACCGTGTGGAAAATATTCAGAAAGTGTGGGCTCCCTATTATACTCTGCATAAGATCCTGGCCGGTTTGTTCGATTGCTATTTGTATCTGGATGATGAGGAAGCTCTGGAAACAGCCCGTGGCCTGGTCCGTTATCTTTATGGCAGGATCATTCCCCTGGGTAAGGAACACTTTCAGATGGTACTCGACCATACAGAACAAGGGGGGATGAACGAACTGCTCTGGAATATGTATGCCGAAACGGGAGATACTGTGTGCCGTGATCTGGCGCAGGCTTTTTACCAGCACAGCTATTTCGATTCACTGGCCGAACGCAAGGACAACCTGAAGGGATATCATGCCAACTCATATATTCCCAATGTGGTAGGTGTGGCCCGCGAATATGAGGTCACGGGGGATATCACACGCCGGCAGATAGCCGAATTTTTCTGGGAACAGGTGGTAAATGCCCGTTCGTATGTTACAGGTGGAACCAGCAACGGAGAACACTGGAATACCGATCCGTATCATCTGCACACGGAACTGGGACCCGGTGCTCATGAGTGCTGCTGTACCTACAACATGATCAAATTGTCCGACTGCCTGTGGGGCGGGACGAAAGATATCCGGTACCAGGAATATATGGAACGAGCACTGATCAACGGGATCCTTCCCTCGCAAAACAGGGAAACGCGCATGTCGATGTATTATGTTTCCATGGCTCCGGGATATTACAAAACCTGGGGAACTCCCGACTCATCGTTCTGGTGCTGTACCGGAACCGGCATGGAAAATTTTTCGCGTATTGCCGAATACCTGTATGATGTGCACGGTGACAGGCTCTATGTGAATCAGTTCGTTCCGTCCCGGCTTGACTATTCCGAGCAGGGTTTTGTTTTGGTTCAGAATACTGATCTTCCCGAGGGCAGCAGGGTGGAAATTGTGATCGAGTCTGAAAAGCCGGTTCCCCTGAAAATAGCAGTAAGGATCCCTTCATGGACGGGCGATGATTATAAGATAACGATCAATAAGAAAGAAATGAAAACCAGACCATCACCCGGATCATACCTGTTTGTTGACAGGATGTGGAATCCGGGCGACCGACTGGAAATTGATTTTACACCTGTGATGTGGTATTCCTTGCTTCCGGTTACCAATGAATATGTGACGTTCGGGGCAGGTCCGCTGGTTCTTGCTGCCCGGTTTCAGGAAGCCGATGTGCCGGAGGATTTGCGCCACCGGTATGGTCCTTATGATGGAAATCCCCTGGAAGTGCCTGCTGTTCATTTTGATCCCCGGAATTTCCCCGGTCAGCTGAAAGTGGTGGATGAGGACAAGCGGTGGTACAGGGTAAAAAGTACGACGGGCCAGGAAATAGATCTGGTGCCTTTTTATGACATCCACAGGGAATATTTTTCCATCTACCTGCCGGTGGAAAAACCTTCGGGAAAAATGAACCAGATAAGAGTGGATCCGTCCGAACACATTTGATATAAAATGATGCAGGAAAACAACAACAACATGGTAAGGTGAACAACGGACGCATCATAGGGCTGTTTGTATTATCAGCCATGCTGACAGCATGTGCTGATAGAAAGGATGCGGAAATCGGGAAAATTCCACAGAGGGGATTTTTAAGCATAAAACCGGCAGGAAACTGGGAAGAAGCCCTGGTTACCGGCAACGGTACCATGGGAGCCATGGTGATGGGTCATCCTTATCACGATACCCTGATCCTGAATCATGCCCTGCTGTATCTGCCCCTGAACCGGCCCCTGGAACCGGTTTCCCAGGGGAAACACCTGCAGCACATACGGAAACTGATGCTGGAAGGCAGATACGGGGAGGCTTCTCAATATGTGGTGGACCTGTCTTATGAGGAAGGATGGGGAGGCAAAAGGTGGACCGATCCATATATTCCTGGTTTGGATATAACCATCGGCATGGAGGAAGATTCGGTGGAAGAGTATGCCCGGACCGTTGATTTTCAAACCGGAGAAGCCGCAGTGAAATGGAAAGACAGCAGGGGCCGGTTTTCCCGTAGTACTTTCGTTTCCCGTCGTGATAGCATGGTTGTTACCAGGATCAAATCAACCGGAAAATCCTTGAATTGTGTGATCGGTGTGAACGAAAGACACCGGAAAACCGGGTGGGCTGGTATTCTGGGACTTGAGGATACCGGTATCAGCGATTTTCAGATTAAAGTAAGAAGAAACCACCTTACTTTCCGTACTATATTTAAGAACCAGTGGGAAGGACAGGTAAAGGGATACGAAGGGGCGGTATTCCTGAGGAATAAAGGAGGCAGAATGGTTGGTGAAGAGCATAGCATAAAGGTGAAAGGTGCTCGCGAATTACTGATCCTGGCACGGATTGTTCCTCTATATGATACGGGAGATTCACACCTTCCCGGTCTGATGGCAGCGCTGGAAGGAGAAACAGCGAGTTACATAAAATTGCTGAAAAGACACCAGGCTTTGCACGGGGAACTGTTCAACCGGTCGAAACTGAATTTACACCAGGGCGAACAAAAACAACTCACCACGGAGGATTGGCTGCGTATGGAAAGCACAAAACCCGATCCTTGCCTGATGGAACTGGAATTTGATGCAGCCCGGTACAATATTATCTCATCCACCGGCATCAATCCACCAAACCTTCAGGGCATCTGGAGCGGAACTCTCACCCCGCCCTGGTCGTCTGATTTTACCATGAATGGTAATGTTCCTGTGGCAGTTTCCTCCATACTTGCGGCCAATATGCCCGAGTTGATGTTGCCTTTGTTCGATATGATGGAAAGGCATATACCAGATTTTGAACAAAATGCAGAAAAACTGTTTGGTTGCCGGGGTATCCATGTCCCGTCACGAATGAGTACGCACGGTCTGAATAATCATTTTGATGCCACCTGGCCCATGACCTTCTGGACCGGGGGTGCGGGATGGTTTTCCATGTTCTATTACGATTATTTCATGCATACAGGCGATACGGTTTTTTTACGGGAAAGAGCCCTCCCATTTATGGAAAAAGCCCTGCTTTTCTATGAGGATTTTCTTACAACAGGACCCGATGGCCATTTTCTGTTCAATCCTTCCTATTCACCTGAAAACAACCCGGGCAACATTCCCCATCAGGCATGTATTAATGCCACTATGGATGTGATGATTGCAAAACAGCTCCTGAGAAATACTATTGAAGCCTCAGAATTAATCAATGTGAACACGGAAAAAATTTCCTTGTGGCGTTCCATGCTGGAAAAAATGCCTCCCTATGAACTAAATGAAGAAGGGGAACTCAGAGAATGGATGTGGCCTGGTGTGGAAGAAAATCACAGTCACCGGCATGTTTCGCATCTATATGCCCTGTTTGATCTGATCGATCCTGAGTTCAAACAAAACCCTGAACTGAGGGAAGGTGCGATGAGAGTGATTAACGAGAAAATGAAAGTGCGCAGGCAGGACGAAGGAGGAGTAATGGCTTTCGGACTGGTTCAGTTGGCTTTTACTGCTGCGATGCTTGGGGAGGCTGAAACCTGCTATGAGATGCTAGGGTGGCTTACTAAAAATTACTGGAGAAACAATATGGTAACAACCCATGACCCGGGCCGTATATTTAATCTGGATCTTAGCGGTGGCTACCCGGCGGTGGTCATTAAAATGCTGGTATATTCAGAACCCGGGCTCATCAAACTGTTTCCGGCATTACCGGAAGATATTCCTTCGGGAAGCATTAATGGGCTCCTTTTACGTGGGAATATCCTGCTAAAGAAAATGAAGTGGGATGGCAAAACCATCAGCCTGCAGCTTAAACCAGGTAACGATTGCAAAATGATTTTGAAGCTGCCGCAGAAGATTGCTGAGATCAGCTGCCGGGGAGGAAATATTTCCGAAACCGGGAATCTTGATGAAAGATGGGTGGAAATGCAGAAGGGTCAATCGGTACAAATGAAGATTCTTTTAAAAGAACCGTGTTATAATAAATAATGCAGAGATAAAGTGAAGCTTTTTCTGACAGATAAAATCAAGAGAAAATTCAACCTGCTAACATGGGTTGTGTTTGTTCAGGCAGTGAGTCTGTCATGCCACCGGCACGTGGAATGCGATTTCCTGGTGGCTTCCGACCTGCATTACAACGGGTCGGAACAACGGACCATGATCCTTGATTCAGCCATTTGTTTGATGAACCGGGCTTCCTTCCTGCCGTTTCCCCGGCCGGCCGGCCGGAATCCGGATCCTTTCGGTGTCTTTATCACCGGTGATATCACCGAATCGGGAACGGAAGGACAATGGACCCAGTTTGTCCATGCTTTCGGCCTGACCGGCGAAAAGAATCTGAATATACCTGTATACGAAACCTTTGGAAATCATGATGGCAATGTGGGAGGGATTGTACGGGAAGGCATCAGGGCAAGAAACAAAAAACGAGCCGGTGGCTGCCGTCTGTCGGATAACGGATTGCATTACAGCCTTAACAGGGGCGGCGTGCATTTCGTGGTGCTGGGTATATATCCCGGCAACGAATGGGATCCGGATTGCGAATGGTGTCATTACTTCCACGAATCGTTCCGCGAGGCACAGATGAGCCTTGAATTTCTGCGTCACGATCTGAACCATCACCTGCGAAAACCCGACCAGCCGGTCATACTGCTGTTTCACTACGGCTGGGACGATTTCAGCCGGCTCTGGTGGAGTGAAAAGGAAAGAGATTCTTTCTTCGAGGCGGTTAAGGACAAAAACATTATCGGAATCTTCCATGGACATGATCATATAGTGGATCATTACCTGTGGAGGGGGATGAATGTTTGGAGCGCCGGCTCCCTTCAGAATGAAAAAGGCTCCGGCTCATTTCTGGGGGTTAAGGTCAGAAACGACAGCATTTTTGTATCGGTTTTCCGGGAAGGCCTGTGGGAACTTCTTTCCGCGGTGCCTGCCCGGAGGGATATTCAAATTAGTAATACAAGCAATACCTAAGGTCATGAAAAGAGCCATTACCATTTCTCTTATCCGTTACATGTTGCTTCCGGTGGCTTTTCTGGTTATCGCCGAGCCCGGTGAAGCACAGAGGCAGGCAATTGAAACAGTATTTGAAGACGATCATATGATTGTTGAATTCAACCGCGACGGGATGAGCCGCATTTCCTCCCCTTCCGATAAATATCAGGCCAATATCGTTGGGCAGGGTAGCTGGGGCGAAGCCGAAATAACCTACCGGGTGGGAACCGGCGCCTGGTTGAGTATTTATTCAGGAGGAACACAGATTGAAGAAGTAAGTCCCGGCAAGCTGGTATACAGCAACTTCAACGAGGGAACCCCCATGAAATATTTCCGGATTTTTGAAAAGAAAGGCAAAGCAGTGGAGTGGACCATCCGGGTGGAAAGCCGGTTTCCCCATCCCATTACCATCGGTGATTTTGCCGTTCCTTTTCCGGTAAGTTCTCCCAGGAGGTACCCCCGCCCGCCGGAAATTTTCGAGCAGGGCTTCACCATGCACCGGCACATAGCCGGCGATGCCTCTTTCCTGTATTTTACGCGCGCTAACGGCGAACCTCCTTACCTGGTAGTAACCACCAAACCGGGGACTTCCTTCGAATACTTTGAAAACAATATGCCCTTCATCCACTCCGGATTGTCGGCCGGCAGAATAGAAGAAGGAACCTGGCGGCTTGAAAATACCATGATCGAACTGGCCCCGGAAGGGGAGGAGGGTAGTGTTATAGAATACGGATTCAGGTTGCAGTGGGCCAACAGTTACGATGAAATACGGGAAATTCTTTATGAAAACGGATTGTTCGATGTGCGTGTCATACCCGGCATGACCCTGCCGCAGGGAATGAAAGCAAAATTTTCCCTGCATACCCGGAACAACATCGATTCCATTGTCCCTGAATTTCCTGAGCAGACCCGTATCAGGTTCCTTAAATCCCCTGTTCCCGATCATTATATCTATGAGGTGGAGTTCAACCGCCTGGGCGAGAACCTGCTGACCATTCATTATAATGGACAATACCAATCCGTTCTAGAATTCTTTTCAACGGAACCCCTGGAAACACTCATTTCCAAACGCAGCCGTTTCATTACCCGTTCACAACAGCACCGCGATCCTTCGAAATGGTACAACGGGCTGTATTCGGTATGGGATATGAAAAACAAAGTGCTCAGGGGGCCCGACAACACCGACGGGTTTGATCACTGGTGGGGATATGTGCTGGCGTCCGATGATCCGGCTCTCTGCAAGGCTCCTTTTGTGGCGGCAAAAAATGTGTATATGCCGGTGGATGAAGAAATCAGATCCGTTGAATATTATATTGAAAACTATGTATGGGGTGGTTTGCAGCGTAAACCGGATGAAGAGCCCTATCCTTATGGTATTTATGGTGTTCCCAACTGGAAGGTGAACCGCGACGGTTTGTTCTACAGGGCGGGAATACGGAATGCCAACCTGGATAAAATGCCGGTATGGAGGGCTTATGATTATCCCCATATTTTTATGCTGTATTACCACATGTTCCAGGTGGCAGAGTACTACCCCGACAAGGTGAAATTCCGGGATGCGGAAGGGTACCTAGACCTGGCCTGCGAAACGGCCAGAGCTTTTTTCAAATACCCGTATGAAATCCTTCCGTATTATGAAGTGTACCAGTGGGGATTCTATAACGAACTGGTGTTGCTTCCGTTGATTGATGCGCTGGAAAGATACGGCAGGCAGGAAGATGCAGACTGGCTCCGGGGGGAATGGGAGAAAAAGGTGAAATATTTTGTGTACGACGATCCCTATCCCTACCGGTCGGAATATGCTTTTGACCGGACGGCTTTTGAATCAACCTATGCCCTGGCAAAATACGGAACCCTGAAGGAAATGGAGCCCGATGAAAACCTGTGGTATGATAAAAACCGGGATGTGTGGTACTCGCATCCGGAGGTGAGCAGGGAGGATTGCCGGGAATTTATGGACCGCCAGCTGTGGGCAGG
>DSCJ01000108.1 GCA_011049175.1 Bacteroidota bacterium
ATCAAATCAAAGAAAGCGAGAAGGTTAAATTATGGTTCTGGCTGTCATTAAGTGTTGTAAATGCACTTGCTGAATTGAAAAAATTAAAAATGGGCACACCATATATTAGTACATAGCCAGTTGGCTACGTTGCAGTCTACGTAGTTATTTCATCATGAAATTCACTACTCTTTTTGATATAATTAAATATTATTTGTTTTTCAATCCATTTCAGAAGTTATAACATCACCTGTCAGGTGAAATAATAATTCGTTCTTGCAACTTGCATTTTGACATGTTCTTTTCACCAGCCCCACAGGCCGGTTTCGTTCGCCGCCCCATCAAGTCGCTTTGTATCGGCCTATTTGAAAAAACCTGATTTATCCATCCCGCCGGCCGCTGTTTCGCTCCGTTCCCGAAACGGAGCGACATGCTTTTTTGGGGGCAAAAAAGCATGCAAAAAACCCTTCGGCTACTGATGCTTTTATGGAAAAACTACGGCGGGGGATAGCCTGCCGCGATCCAAACTCGCCCTGACAGTGCTCCGCCTGTCAGGGACTCAGACAGAATCGCTGCACAAGCCATGGCGCATTTTCCCCCGCCTTGTTTTTCACATAAAACCCTCAGAGGCCAATCCTTTTGAATCAATATGCGGAAATCCTGAAACATAGCGCCGTAGGAGCGGCCTGTCAGCGGCAACTGATCGACCCCGGAGGGGTCGCAGGTGTCTATGGCGGGAAGGTGGGGTAAACGGAATGGGGTGATTGCGTGATGGAGAGGAGGAGTGGATTGGAATAATCACCCTGGATCTAATAATTTGACATGTTCTTCTCACCAACCCCTCAAGCCGGTTTCGTTCTCCGCCCAGTGGCGAACGACCTGCTTTTTTCAGGGATGAAAAAAGCAGGCAAAAAATCCTCTGTCTGCTGATGCTTTTACCAGAATAATCCCTGGAATTTCAGATAGAATTCACCTGTAAGGCGGAGGTATTCCGGCGTATAGTCCCCGGCCCTGATCACCAGGGTTTCCTTCTCCCGTTTCCGGGGCTGGAGGGAAAATTCAAACAACATCCTGCCCGGTTTCCCATCTTTTACAGGGACCACCTCACACTGCCGGATCACATAGAGGTGCCTGTCCCTGGCCAGAAATTCAAATGCGCCGGCCTGCACTGCTGGGAGGATCACAGCCAACCGGCCTGCCGGTTTCAGCACCTTCAGGGTACCATCCAGCAAATCTTCCGGGGAAAGGTTATCTGTATGCCGGGCCCGAGCTTTTGCCGGACTGGAGGATTTCAAACAACCGGAAAAATAGGGCGGATTACTTACCACCAGGTCGTACCGGTTTTCTGTGAAAGAGACGTATTCCTGGAAAGAACCTTCCACGATCCTGATCCTTTCCGGCCAGGGCGAACGGCTTATGTTCTCCCTTGCCTGTTCCGCCGAAAGAGGATCGATTTCCACGGCATCCACTGCAACGCAGCACCGCTGGGAGATCATCAGGGCCAGCAGACCCGTACCCGTACCCACATCCAGTACCCGGGTCATTGTTGGGTCAACACGCACCCAGGCTCCAAGCAACACCCCGTCGGTGGTTACCTTCATGGCTGCCTGATCCTGCCATACGGTAAACTGTTTGAAGCGGAACCATTGATTGGCCATCGCGGGTACAGTTAAAATTTCTCAAAAACACCTGTTCCGAACAGGGCATAATCATATTTCACCGGGTCGTCCGGGCAGAATTGTCTCAGTCTTCCGGTCAGTTCTTTTACAGCCTTCCAGTCGTTCTGCTTTCGTTCCAGCAGTCCGAGCATTCTGGCCACCCTGCCGGAATGTACATCGAGGGGGATATACAGGGAAGCGGGCGGTATCTCCTCCCACAGTCCGAAATCTACTCCTTTCCCGTCGTTCCTTACCATCCAGCGCAAAAACAGGTTGATACGTTTGGCAGCCGACCCCCGGTCAATATCGGGCAGGTGTTTGCGGGTTCGTGCAGGGGCCCCCGGCCTGAAAAACTGTTGCCGGAAATGCCGGATAGCATCGTCCACCCTGCCGTTTCGTTGAAAACCCCTGATAAATATCTGTTTTATTCCTCCCTGTTCCTGCACCATTTGTTTGAGAGAACGGAGAAAAAACAGGCAGTCGTCCGGCTGAAAAGTACGGTGAACAAAACCTAAAAACCTGGTCCAATCTTCTTCCCGGCTTTCTTTCAGGAATTCATACGGAGCGGGGCCCATCAGTTCCATCAACCGGGAAGCGCTCCGGATAATGGTTTGCCGCTGTCCCCATGCCAGTATGGCGGTAAGGAATGCGGCGATTTCAATATCGTGCGGATCGGCAAAACGGTGGGGAACAGAAATGGGATCGGTGGCTATAAAATCGGGCCGGTTGTACTCTGCTGCTTTGGCTTCCAGAAATTCGTACAGTTCATTCTCACTCATCGCCACCATCTCAACAAGTGATCAAAGGATTTTTCCGTCCCGGATGGTCAGCATGCGGTCGGCCATGTGGGCCAGTTCGAGGTCGTGAGTAACCACAACGATGGTCTGGTTATACCGGTCTCTCAGGTCGAAAAACAGTTCGTGCAGTTCTTTCTTGTTCTTACTGTCGAGATTGCCCGAAGGTTCGTCGGCCAGGATCACATCGGGGTTGTTGATCAGGGCCCGGGCCACAGCCACCCGTTGCTGTTCGCCTCCCGAAAGTTCTCCTGGTTTGTGTTCAAGCCGGTTTTCAAGGCCCAGAAATGCCAGCAGCTCCCTGGCTTTTTTTTCAGCCTCCCGGCGGGGGATCCTGCCAATAAATGCAGGCATGCATACATTTTCGAGGGCGGTAAATTCGGGCAGCAGGTGATGGAACTGGAAAACAAAGCCTATTCGCCGGTTTCTGAACCGGGCCAATTGCCTGTCTTTCAACCGGAACACATCCTGCCCGTCGTACAGCACTTTTCCTGCAGTAGGCCGGTCAAGGGTGCCGATGATCTGCAACAGGGTGGTTTTCCCGGCCCCACTGGCTCCCACAATGGAAACCACTTCCTTTTTGTTCACTTCCAGGTCAATTCCCTTCAATACCTGCAGGTTCCCAAAATACTTGGTGATATGTTCTGTCCTGATCATAGGCGCCTTTAACGGATGAAAACAAGATACACATATATAGCATAACATACAAGGAATACCAGTCCTTCCCACCGTCTGATCTTTCCGTTCCGGAAAGGAAGCATAAACAGCAGCAGCAGAACAGACAATCCCAGCATCCACATTACGTCAGGGATCACATCATGGGCGATGTGAATGGGTTTTACCGTGGCAGTGAGCCCGAGGATGCCGAACAGGTTGAAAATATTTGAACCGATGATGTTTCCCACGGAAATATCCATTTCTTTCCGGATGGCGGCAACCAGGGATGTTGCCAGTTCGGGAAGGCTGGTTCCCAGGGCCACCACGGTCACGGAAATGGCATGTTCGCTCACCCCGAGACGCAAAGCAATGCCTGAAGCACCATTCACCAGCTGGTTGGCTCCGAATACCAGGCCCAGTGAAGACACCGCCACCAGCAGAAAAGAAAGCCATACCGGATAGCCGGCGGGTGGAAGTTTGACTTTCCGGTGGTGGTTCTCTTTGCGGGATCTGATAATTGACCACGAAACAAACCCGATAAGAGACAGGAAGAACAGGATCCCTTCCCAGCGCTGGAGCCATCCGTTCAGGATAAATAAAAAAAACAGCACGCTGGCCAGCATCATAACGGGCCAGTCGTACCGGATGGAATCGCGGTTTACCGGAATGGGAAGGATCAGCGCCACCAGCCCCAGGATCAGCGCCATATTCGAAATATTGGAACCAATGACATTGCCGATGGAAATGGCCGGATGGCCGGTAAGGGCTGCATCGATGCTCACCACGAGTTCGGGGGCGGAAGTACCCAGGGATACCACCGTTACACCGATCACCAGGTTGGAAACCCTGAAATTCCGGGCCAGAGACGTTCCTCCCCGCACCAGGAATTCTCCGCTGAACAAAAGCAAAACCAGTCCCAGGATCAATGAAAACAGATCTCCCATACTTTCCGGATGTTACAGAAGCTGTGAACCCACACCCGGAACCGAAGAGGAAGGGAATGGATCCGTTTGCATTATTTATTCAGGGTTTTCTTGAACTCGTTGATATCGTTGGAGATATCCTCCGATTGTTCGTTGATCTCGCGCTTGATATCTTCCGTAGCTTTCCGGAATTCTCTCATACCCTTGCCCAGGCCGCGGGCAATCTCGGGTATTTTTTTTGCACCGAAAAGCAACAGGACCACCACGAAAACGATAAAGATTTCCTGTCCGCTGATAAAACACAAGATGGCATTCATAGTTCCTGTCATATGCACTACAAATATAATGAAGATTCAGACAGGTTGTATAAAATAAAGGAGACCCGGTTCTGCCGGGTCTCCTTTATATTTTTATTCTCTTGCTTTAGCTCTCAGCCGGGCTCTTCCTACCGTATCATACAGGATGGGAGTAGCCACGAACCAGGAAGAATAAGTACCCACAAGGATACCGATCAGGAGGGCAAATATGAAGCCGCGGATCACCTCACCACCCAGCAGGAAAATAGACAGCAACACCACAAAAGTTGTCAGCGAGGTATTCATGGTACGGGTAAGGGTACTGTTCAGGGCGGCATTGATGATCTCGCCCCTTTCCCGTTTGCGGTAAAGCCCCACATACTCCCTGATCCTGTCATATATGATCACGGTATCGTTAATGGAATACCCCACCACCGTAAGGATGGCAGCAATGAAAGCTTGGTCGATCTCCAGGGAGAAGGGCATCCGTCCGTACAACAGGGAGAACAGGCCCAGTACTATAATACTGTCGTGAACCAGGGATACCACAGCTCCCAGTCCGTACTGCCAGTTCCGGAATCTAATCAGGATGTATAGGAAAATGGCGATCAGGGAGAACAAGATGGCCCATACTGCCTGCACCTTGATATCATCGGCAATGGTGGGCCCCACCATTTGGGAGCTCATCAACCCCACTTCCTTTTCAGCCGATTGTGCAGTAAACTCTTCCAGGGTAAAGTCTTCCGGATAAAAGGGTTTCAGCCCTGCAAACAGTTGTTCTTCCACATGCCTGTCGATATCATCCCCCACACTGTCGATCATGAACTGAGTGGAGATTCTCACCATATCGGTTGATCCGTATATGATCACCTGGGGGGGATCATTCAGCACATCAGCCAGTGAGGCCTGCACTTCCGTTGTATTGACCGGTTCATAAAATCTCACCACAAAATTCCGTCCGCCCGTAAAATCCACTCCTGCATTCAACCCCCTAACCGACAGAGATACAATGGAAACCATCAGTATAGCACCGGACAACACATAGGTAACCTTTCTTTTCCCCAGAAAATCCACCTTCGGATTTTGCAGGATTTTTTCGGATATACGTGTAGCAAAGCTGAGTTTGGTATTCCTGTCGAGGCTTCTCTCAAACACAAGGCGGGTGATGAAAATGGCTGAGAACAGCGATGTAAGAATACCCAGCACCAGGGTAGTGGCAAAACCTTTGATGGGTCCGGTGCCAAAAACATACAGGATGATCCCCGTAAGCAGGGAAGTCACGTTTGCGTCGATGATGGCCGAATAAGCGTTTTTGTATCCGTCGGCAATGGCCAGGCGCATCCCCTTGCCGGCCCGCAATTCTTCCCGTATCCTCTCGAAGATCAGCACATTGGAGTCAACCGAAATACCGATGGTCAACACAATACCGGCAATCCCGGGCAGGGTGAGTACCGGACCCAGGGACGCCAACACGCCCATCAGGAAGAACATATTGGTAATCAATGCGATGTCGGCAACCAGGCCGGCACGGTGGCTGTAATAGAAGACCATATAGAACAGCACCAGCACAAAGGCGATCAGGAAAGAATTAACCCCTGCCCTGATGGCATCACGCCCGAGCGAAGGTCCGACAATGGCTTCCTGAATAATCCTGGCAGGAGCCGGCAGCTTGCCCGATTTGAGAATATTGGCCAGGTCGCGGGCTTCGTCCAGGGTAAAGTTCCCGGTAATGGAGGTAGCCCCTCCCTTGATCTCACCCTGCACCACGGCAGACGAATACACCAGATTGTCAAGCACAATGGCAATGCGCCGTCCCACATTGTTGCCGGTGAGACGTGCCCACTCGCGAGCTCCTTCGGCATTCATATTCATACTGACCTCGGCATTCCCCTGGTTCTGGGAAAATTCCGCCCTGGCCTGAGTGATCACATCCCCGTCGAGCGGAGGCTGACCGTCACGGCTGGTAACCCTGATGGCATGCAGGTAATACCAGCTTTCTGTTTCATCTCCGCGAATGGGATTCACATCCCAGTAAAACCGCACATCCCTGGGAAAGATGGAACGGATCTGGGGCATGTTCAGATAACGCATCACCTGAGCCGTATCGTTCCAATGGGCATATCCTACTTCCGAGCCGGGCAGAAGGGTGCGTCCGTCGCCGGCTGTATTCGGGTTCAGCACAGCAAACAGGGGGTAATTCTCCATCAGTTCCTGGGAAATCGCTGCCGAATCAAGGTCCTCCTGTTCCGCTTCCAGTTGTTCCAGGAGGGAGAGAGCGCCGGTATCGGCTTCCTCAACTGCTGCCTCACCGCCTGGCGTCTCCTGAAGAGAGGGGATTTCTGTCGCTTCTGCGGTTTCCTCATCGCTGCTCAACGCCTTTTCGGCATCGAGTATCTCTTTCAGCTTGGCATTGGCCTCCAGGAAATACGGATAAAGTTCTTCATTCTCATAGGTTTCCCAGAACTCCAGCCGGGCTGATCCCTGCAATAATTTCCGCACCCGGTCGGGCTCCTTGATCCCCGGCAGTTCCACCAGGATCCTGCCCTGGGTTTCCAGCCTGGAAATATTGGGCTGCACCACACCGAACCGGTCAATACGCGTGGTGAGGATATTGAATGCATTGTCAATGGCATCGCGGGTTTCATTTCTCAGCACCCGCATCACCTCATCATTTGTGGAGTTGAACGATACCCGATCGCGCAGTTCCATGGTATTGAAAATGGCAGCCAGGCTGGCATTGGGATCTGTTTCCTCAAAAGCCTGCTGGAAAAGGGTCAGGAAATCTTCCTGGCTGTTACGTTGTCGTTCCTTTGCCAGAGAAAGGGCCTTTACAAAAGTGGTATCGGTACTGTAATTGGAAAGCGATCTGACGATATCCACCACAGAGATTTCCAGGATTACGTTCATCCCCCCCTTCAGGTCAAGCCCGAGATTGATCTCTTTTTCCTGGCATTCCCGGAAAGTATTGCCCAGATAACTCCACTGGCTTTTCGGCAGGCCGGCAATGGAATCGAGATAGGACATTTCCTTCTCCAGGTTGCCCTGTGCATATTCCTTCGCATCCTTTCTCACCTTGTTGGTCACATATGTGAAAGATAGCTGGTACAGGCTGACCAGGGCCAGGGTGATGGCAAAAACTAAGATAGCATTTTTGTTACGCATATTCTTGTTTAATTATTGATTCAGAATTATTTCAGTTCCTCTACGGACGCGCAAATATAATATATTTTTTTAGAAATCCCGGAATGAACCGTCCGGGAAAAAATAATGAATCCACTTTGTGGCAAAGGGTCATAATGCGGCATGGCACATACATCAAACGGCCTCGTTGCACGTTTCATCGGGAGAAAAAATACCCAGCTCATCCAGTTTTTTCAGCTGTTCTCTCACGGCCCGGGCAGACCGATGCAACAGGGCATACTCGTCCTTGTTCAGTTTCAGCTCGATAATTTTTTCGATGCCGTTCTTTCCCAGCACCACCGGAACACCCAGGTGAATATCCTTCAGGCCGTATTCCCCTGTAAGGCGTGCACATACGGGGAATACCCTTTTCTGGTTTCTCACCACCGATTCCACCATCTGGGCAGCGGCAGCCCCTGGTGCATACCAGGCAGAAGTACCAATAAGATTGACAAGTTCTCCCCCGCCTTTCTTGGTCCTTTCAATAATATCCTGCAAAGTGGCGTCGTCGAGCAGTTCGCTGATGGGAATACCTGAAACGGTTGTATAACGTGGAAGCGGGACCATGGTATCGCCGTGGCCACCCATCAGAATGGCATGAATGCTTTTGGGTGAAATAGTAAGTTTTTCGGCAATAAATGTTTTGTACCGGGCGGTATCGAGTATTCCGGCCATACCAAAGATCCTTCCGGAAGAAAGCCTGTTCCTTGCTGCTTTGCATACGGCACAGGTCATCACATCGAGCGGGTTCGATACAACGATCAAAATGGGATTGGGATTGTATTTCAGGATATTTTCCGTTACCGCCTTAATAATCCGGGCATTGGTGTCGATCAGGGTTTCGCGTGACATGCCCGGTCCGCGGGGAACACCGGCAGTGATCACTACCACCTCCGATCCGGAAGTAATGGTATAATCGTTGGTAGCTCCGTAAATACGGGTATTAAAGCCCTGCAAGGGGCTTGTTTGCCACATATCCAGGGCTTTCCCCTGGGGCAATCCCTCCTTGATATCCACCAGGACCACCTCGCCGGCCAGCTCCTGACGGGCTATTTCATTGGCACAGGTAGCGCCCACATTACCTGCACCTACCACTGTAATTTTTTCAACAGCCGACATTCAATGCATATATCAGGCAGAAACAAAGATAAAAAAATCAGGGTTAACAGGAAGGTTCTTTTACAGCAAGTTACTCACAGCAATGGGCTCCTTCAAACAGGTTCATATTGTCCAGTACTTTCATAACGTCTTTCACTGAGCGGGCAGACTCCTGTAACAATTTCTTTTCATCCTGATTGAGTTCGATCTCTATGATCTCCTCAATGCCGTTCCGGCCCAGCTTCACCGGAACCCCCATAAAAATATTTTCCAGTCCGTATTCTCCGTTCAGTCCGGCACATACCGGAAAAATCCTGTGCTGATCCATCACAATAGCTTCCACCATCTGCGCAGCGGCTGCCCCGGGGGCATACCAGGCTGATGTTCCCATAAGCTGTACCAGTTCTCCTCCTCCTTTACGGGTCCTTTCAACAATTTTTTCAATTTCCTCCTTCCCCAGCAGCTGCGTAACGGGAATCCCTCCTACTGAAGTATAGCGGGGCAAAGGGACCATGGTATCGCCGTGCCCCCCCCCAGCAAAAGAGCCTGTATGTCTCGGGGTGATACATTCAGTGCATCGGCAATAAACGACTTGTACCGGGCTGAATCCAGAATGCCGGCCATGCCGAATACTTTGCGTGACTCCTTGTTGGCTGCCAGGTAAGCCACATAGGTCATAACATCGAGCGGGTTGGATACCACCACGATGACGGCATCGGGGGAATACCGGATGGCTTTTTCCGTCACCTCTTTCACAATGCTGGCGTTGGTATGGATCAGGTCGGCACGCGAGATTCCCGGTTTGCGTGGAATGCCCGAGGTAATTACCACGACCGATGAGCCCCTGGTAGCCAGGTAATCGTCGGTAACCCCTGTGATCTTGGTATCGAAAATATTCACGGAAGCCGTTTGCCACATATCCAGGGCTTTGCCTTCCGCAATTCCTTTTTTGATATCTACCAGTACGATTTGGTTAGCCAGCCCTTTGTGGGCAATGACATTGGCACAGGTGGCTCCCACATTACCGGCCCCGATAACGGTTATTTTTCTGCTCATGGAGAATGTTTTACAGATCTGACATCTGCAAAATAGCACATTCTCCCAATATATAAAAATAATTAACTATATAAATTGATTGTATCGTTTACCCCTTTCCCCTCCTCCTCTGCGTAGAGAAGCCGGTTGTCTGCATGACTTATTCCACCAGGGCTTCGAAATCAGCCTGCAGTGGTTGATCTTCTATAAAATCATACAAGCAAAGGCGCCGGATAGCAAAAAAGGAGTCCCAGAAATTCCGCAGAGCGGAAATATATCCTCTTTTGGCCACGTCTTTCTCTTCCATGGCCACGTTCATATCCAGCACGTCGATTTTTCCGATCAGATACCTCTGTTTACTTACATCGTACCGTTTCTGTGCAATGGTGTCGGCTTTGGCAGCAATCTGCACCTGGTCGTCCTGCAGGTTGAAATTCATCACGTTCAGGAAAATATTTTGTTCAAAATCATTGAAGGATTGCTGCACGGTGGTACGCACCAGTTCCTGGCTGCTCTGGGCCATTTTATACCGGCCCCTTCCGAGGCCCCAGTCCATGATAGGAACCGAAAATCCAATCTGGACCCTCTGCTGCTGTGACGGGTCGGTATATGCTCCGGGAAGGTCGTCCGCACGCTGGGTAAGACCGAAGGTAGCGAACAGATCGGCATTGAAGCCTTTTTGCGCTCTTGCCTGGGCCACGTCGCGTTCAGCTTCCCTCAGCTGACGTTCCAGGCTGATCAGTTCGGGATTGTTTTCCCTGGCCAGGGCAATGGCCTGATCCACATCTACTTCGAGTGCAGGAACGGAATTGGGAAGTATGAGCTCTATCCTCACATTTTCATTGAAACCCAGGAACGACCTCAGCTGAAATTCAGCCAGCTGAAGGTCAATGCCTGCCTGGTTAAGCCGCGTGCCGGCATTCAAAAAGCTCAGCTCCATCTGTAGAAGTTCGTTCTCGGCAATGGTTCCGATATTATACCTTCCCTGGGCAATGCGGAAAAGGGTATCGGAGTTTTCATAGTTGATTTGGGCAATACCCATATTCTGTTCTGCCAGAGCCAGGTCGAAGAACAGATCGGCGGCACGGGATGCCACATTTTCAAGCTGGCTGAGGTAGGTCTTCTTTGCTTCCTCATACTCCATGGGAGAGATGATCTTCTGCCACTTCAGGCTGTTGAAGCCGGAAATGGGCTGGCGGTACCCGATACTGATGGGCGTAGTTACATATTCTGCACTGCCGTCCGGCCCGAAAATATCCAGACGGGTAATATCGGTATTCATAAAAATGGATCCTCCGGTAAGGCCAATATTCTGCGATAACGACAGTTCCAGGGTGGAGTTGTTGGTGTTTTTCTCCACATAGATATCCCGGCCGGTATTCGAATCGAATTCTTTTTCATACACCCTGTTGTAATTTGGGAATGTTCCTTCCAGGGTTAACGACGGAAGGTATTCGGCCTTGAAGGTCCGGTATTGCCAGTAACTGGCCCGGAAACGGTGCTTGGCCTGGATGGCCTGGGGCGATTGCTCCTTGGCCAGTTCAATCACATCCTGCAGGGTAAGTCTTTTTACCGTGGGTTGCTGCGAAAATGTTGAAAGGGAATAGAAAATAGTTCCCAGAACCACGACCGGGAGCAGAAAAATACGTTTTTTCATTGCTTGAACTGTTTATTCGTGTCTCAATGATTCAATTGGATCTTTTTCAGAAGCCCGCTTCGCAGGAGAATAACCAAAGATCACCCCCACTCCTGCGGAAACTCCAAAAGCAATAATAACGGAGAAGGGGGTAATGATCGTCTGGATATCCGCCACCCGTTCTATGATCTCCGTCAGGGCTATTCCAAGTATCACCCCGATAAAACCCCCTGCCACACTGATCAGTATAGCTTCTGAAAGAAACTGAACCACAATGTCGGTACGGTTGGCCCCGATGGCCATGCGCGTACCGATCTCCTTGATCCTTTCCATCACAGTGGCAAACATGATATTCATAATCCCTATTCCGCCCACTACCAGAGAGATACTGGCAATAGCCCCCAGCACGATATTGAATATATCATTCGTGCGCTGCTGTTGCTTTAGCAGCAGTTCAGGAACCGTAATCTCGAAATCATTCACCTGATTATGCCTGCGGGTAATCATACGACCCAGCACTTCGGTGGTTGGGTTCAGTTGATTGGTTTCATGCACCTGAACCACCAGCCGATCAAGTTGATGGTAGTTGGCCTGTGTATTGGTGCTGGGGGTACTGCTCACCACCCGGATCATTGCCCGACCGCGTCCTCCTCCCATTCTTATTTCCGTGGATGCAGTCTGTGCAAATTTTGAATTTACCAGGGCCCTGTTTTCATAACGCAACAGCATGGTTTTGACAGGAACATAAATATTGTCGTTCATCACGTTCACGCCGGTATTTGTAAAACCGGAAACCTCCACGTTTACGGTAGCCCGTTGCAGCACCCCGATCACTTTCAGCCACACATGTCCGAATTTCAGGTATTTGTCTACCGGGTTTTCATGGGGGAAGAATTTACTTTGAATATTTGCCCCTATCACGCAAACCGGAATACCGTGCTCTTCGTGGTATTCGTTAAAAAAAGATCCGTATTGCAGGGGGAGGTTGTACAGCTCAAAATAATCGTTCGACACTCCTACAATCTTGGCCTTTTCCCTCTTTCCACCCATTACGGCATAGGAGTTCAGGGTGATCTCGGGGCTGATGCGGTTCACCGAGGGAATCACCTCCCTTATGGCTTCCGCATCCAGAAGGTTTAGTCCGGGTGAAAATTTGTTTTTCGACCCCTCGCCCTCTTCTTCATCAGAAGAGGATTCGTCGCGCACGATGGGAGTAATCATGATGTTATTGACTCCCACCATTTTGATCTGTTCCAGTATCTCCTGCTGGGCACCCCTTCCAATGGCCAGCATACTGATCACCGCCGCCACTCCAAAGATGATCCCCAGTGCCGTTAGCATCGACCTGAGCTTATTGCCCAGGATCGATTCCATGGCAATGGTGATATCATGAAAATATCTTGCAAACCATTTTTTCATTGCCGGATCAATTATCAGTTATTGGTCGTATCCCGCTGGGCTCTTCCCTGCATAAAACGCTGGCGTACTTCTTCCGGTATGTCTTCCGGATTGAAATCGCCGGGTCGCATTCTTCCTCCCGCTCCCCGGTTGTTGCGCTGCAGCCGCTGATTGTTCACCTTTTCGGCTTCCCGGGTCCGTCTTTCTTCTTCTTCTCTGGCCTGACGAGCCTTTTCCTGTATCACAGAAATCAGTTCTTCTCCTTCGATTTTCATTTCCTCATGTCCTTCGGGAAGATTCAGGTATATCAGTTCACCAGCATCCAGGCCCTGTTCAACAATAATCTCGTTTTCATTCGAGACACCCAGCACCACCACCTGTTTTACTCCTTTTTTCTTAACCACATAAGGAATGCTGTCATCCACGTGCACCGCTTCCAGAGGAATATAATTAACATCGTCAAATACCTGGGTAATGATCTGGTTGCTGGTTGTCATGGCCGGGCGGAGAATGGGATCATATCCGTCGAGTTTAATAAGCACCTCAAACACCTTGGCATCGGTATTGGGTAATTGTTCGCCAATATTGGCCACGTGGGTTACCACTCCCGTGTATTTCTTTTCAGGAAAGGCATCCACCCCAATCCGCACCGGCTGCCCGGCATTCACTTTGCTGATATCAATCTCATTGACGTAGGTTTTTGATATCATGGTTGTAAGATCGGGCAGGGTGGCCACCACCAGGTCCCAGGGGCTGATACTGGATCCCACCTTCCGCCTGGTTCCGTCGTTTTCTTTTTTATAAATTACCATGCCTCTGGCAGGTGCCCGTATTTCAAACTTTTCAATCACTTCTTCCATATCCCGCACATTCTGCCTGGCCTGCTCCAGGTCGATCTCTGCTTCACGCATATCGGCCCTGGCCTGTTCAAGCCGGAACTGGTAATTCTGAACCGCCTGTTCGTAAGCTCTTTTGGCTTTGTCAAGACTGATCTGAGCCTGGCGAATGGTTGCGGGAGGCTCAAATTTCGACTGTTCCAGGGTAATCTCTGCTTCCTCCACATTGAACTGCATATTGATCAACTCATCTCGCAGATTGCTCAGAGTCATGGCCGTATCCATTTTCACCCGCATATAACTGGCCTCTTCCTCTTCCAGCTGATCCTGGGCATTCTTCAAACTGTTGGAAACTTCCGAGCGGTCAAGCAAACCCACATAATCGCCGGAATCGACCATGGTACCCTCTGCAACCAGATCCTGTATCTTGATCTCTCCGAAACGAAGGTGTCTGCTGGTACGCAGTTCGGTTGGAGCCGTGATATCCACAGAGCTTTCTGCCTGGAGCTCTCCGGTGGTTGTGACCACAATTTCAAATTTTCCTTTCTTGACCTCCACCTCCAGCAGATTTGCTTTATCCTTTCCTGCTGCAGTATAAATAATAATGATCACAGCCACCACAGCTATGATAACGGTCGGAATAATAATCTTCTTTTTCATTATCGGATCGTAATATTCGTTTAATGAATAACAAAAATAATTTTCAGATCAATGCCATTGAATTTTTAACCAAATTTTAACATGGTTGTACAGCGGCTTTGAACCACTGTTCGGATTGTTGGACCTTCCTTTCACGGCTTTTATTCCCGAAACGATGTCTTTTTTAGGAATTTTTTCGTTTCAACCCGGTAAGTCTCATGATTTCCTCCACCCAGGCCAGTGCCTCAGTCCGGTTATCCGCTTCTGCATATATACGAACAATGGGCTCGGTATTCGACAACCGCAGATGCACCCAGGCATGGTCGAAATCTATTCTCAGTCCGTCTTCCCAGTTTAACAATTCCCCGGCAAAATGGTTTTCCAGTTTGCTGAAAAGTTTTTCAGGCTCGATATTATCTCCCAATACGGCCTTTTCTTTGATCATATAATAATCCGGATAACGTGCCCTGAGTGCGGAACAGGTTTCCCCGCTTTTTGCCAGGTGAGACAGAAAGAGAGCGATTCCCGCCAGAGCATCCCTTCCGTAATGCAGGTCAGGATAAATCACCCCTCCGTTGCCTTCACCTCCGATCACCGCACCGGTTTCTTTCATTTTTCTTACAACATTCACTTCCCCCACGGCAGAAGCTGCATATTTCCCCCCGTATTGAACAGTAATGTCCCTGAGAGCCCGGGTGGAAGAAAGGTTGGAAACGGTATTTCCCGGCCGGTGCATCAGTACATAGTCGGCCACTGCCACCAGGGTATATTCCTCACCAAACAGGTTTCCTTTTTCATCGATCAGGGCCAGCCGGTCCACATCCGGATCCACCACAATGCCCAGATCGGCCCTTTCGGCTTTCACCTTTTCGCAGATCTCCTTTAGATGATCAGGCAAAGGTTCGGGAGGATGGGCAAAATAACCGTCGGACTCCGCGTTGATGCAAACGACCTTCTTCACACCCAGTTCATAAAGCAATTTGGGAACAATGATCCCGCCAACCGAATTGATCCCATCCACCACCACGGTGAACTCGGCCTCCTGTATAGCCTCCTTGCTGACAAGATCAAGCTCCAATATCCCGGCAATGTGGGTATCATCAAAATCATGGACGGTAGTTATGCTTCCAAGATGATTCACCCGGGCATATTCAACAATACCCGAACCGGCCATGTGCAGTATCTCCTTTCCTTCCTTATCGGTAATGAACTCCCCGGCTTCATTGAGCAGTTTCAGGGCATTCCATTCCATGGGGTTATGACTGGCGGTAATGATAATGCCTCCCTGTGCCCTGAAATGTGGTACGGCCATTTCCACTGTCGGGGTACTGGCCAGGCCGAGGTGAACCGTATCAATACCCATTCCGGCCAGGGTTCCCAGCACCAGTTGTTCCACCATGGGGCCCGATATCCGGCCATCCCTTCCCACCACCACCAGGGGCTTGCCGGCAGTTTTCCGTGAAAGAACACGTTTCCCGTAAGCAGCAGTAAAACGAACGATATCGGGGGGTGTGAGTCCCCTGCCCGGAACATCTCCGATGGTGCCCCGGATACCTGAAATGGATGCGATCAGGGTCATGGTTTTGACATTGGAATGGAACAAACAGGTACAAAGTTCATCAAATTCCCCGAACCGGCAAAAGGACAGGGATATTTCTTTTTCCTACCTTTGCAAAGGAAAGGGTCACTGTCCAATTTTTTCTACCTTTGCACCTCCCAATACATTTACCATGTCTTATCAACGCAACAGATCACCCGGAAACCGAAAAAAAAAGGAAGCCGCCCCACCAGGCAAACGGCAGTCAGCTTCCGTAACAAGGCTGCACGGACCTGTAAGGCTGAACCGCTATATTGCCCTTTCAGGAGTTTGTTCCCGGCGGGAAGCCGATGAAAAGATTTCACAGGGGCTGGTCACGGTGAACGGGAAACCGGTTAGTGAGCTGGGAACACAGGTACAACCCGGTGATACGGTAAAGCTGGAAGGCCGGCTAATCAAACCCGAAAAACCGGTATATATCCTGTTGAACAAACCCAAAGATACCATTACCACCCTGCGCGACCCCCAGGGGAGGCAAACGGTTGTTGACCTGATAGAAAAAGAGAATCAACCCCGGGTTTATCCTGTTGGCCGCCTCGACAGAAACACCACTGGGGTTCTGTTGCTAACCAATGACGGGGAACTGGCGCGCAAACTGGCACATCCTTCTTCCCGTGCAGCCAAGGTATACGAAGTGACTCTTGATAAAAAGCTCAGGGAGGCCGATGTAGAACAACTGCTTGAAGGAATTACCCTGGAAGACGGAAAGATCAGGGCCGACCGGTTGAGCTTTCCCGATGCTGACGATCATTCCCGGGTGGGACTGGAAATCCATTCGGGGCGCAACAGGATTGTCAGAAGAATGTTCGAGCACCTGGGTTACCGTATCCGTAAGCTTGACAGGGTTTATTTCGCAGGGCTGACCAAAAAGGGCCTGTCGAGGGGAAAATGGAGATACCTGTCCCGGGAAGAAATCCAATCCCTCAAAATGGGGAGATTTCAGTAAGTATATATTATATAATTATAAGATCCATTATTTATGGCACATAAATCGGGATTCGTCAATATCATTGGAAATCCGAATGTGGGAAAATCCACCCTGATGAATGCTCTGGTGGGGGAGAAGGTATCGATCATTACCTCACGTGCCCAGACCACCCGGCACCGCATACAGGGTATTGTGAACGGCAGCGATTTCCAGATTGTATATTCCGATACCCCCGGAATCATTGACCCCCACTACCGCCTGCAGGAAAAAATGCTGAGCATGGTACAGACTGCCCTCGACGATGCCGATGTTATTGTTTACGTAACCGATGTGGTGGAAACACCCGACAAGCATGCGGGCATACTGGAAAAACTGCAAAAAACCGATATTCCGGTCATCCTGGTATTGAACAAGGCAGATCTGGGGAATCAGGAAACGGTGGAAACCCTGCGGAAAAAATGGGAGGGCCTCCTTCCCCGGGCCACTTTTCTGGCCGTGTCGGCTCTTTACCGCTTCAACCTGGACAACCTGTTCCGCCTGATAATGGAATACCTTCCGGAAGGAGAACCTTATTATCCGAAGGACCAGGATCAGCTGACCGATAAAACGGAAAGGTTCATGGTGGCCGAAATGATCAGGGAACAGATCTTCAAACATTACCAAAAGGAGGTTCCCTATTCGGCAGAAGTGGAGGTGGATTCCTTCAGGGAAGAACAGGATTTGATCCGGATCTCCGCAACCATACATGTTTCCAGGGAAAGCCAGAAGGGGATCCTGATTGGCCGGGGAGGGATCATGCTGAAAAAAGTAGGAACAGCGGCCAGAAAAGAAATTGAGAAATTTTTTCAGAAGAAAATATTTCTGGAAATGGTTGTAAAAGTTACCAAAAACTGGCGCGACGAAGACCGTCACCTCAGAAAATTCGGTTATTAATCGAAATAAGCCTGAAAAAGATAACCAGCAGATTCTAAACAAGTCATGGGAAACATCATAGCCATTGTCGGTCGCCCCAACGTGGGAAAATCGACCCTGTTCAACCGCATTACCGGTACACGCGATGCCATTGTGGATGAGACCGAAGGGGTAACCCGTGACCGGCATTACGGCCGGTCGGAATGGAACGGTATTGAATTTTCGGTTATTGATACAGGCGGATATGTTCCGCGTTCAGCTGATATTTTCGAAGAGGAGATCCGCAAACAGGTTCACCTGGCCATTGCGGAAGCCGATCTGATCCTTTTCATGGTGGATGTTACCGTGGGAATTACCGACCTGGACGAGTCCATGGCCGGAATGTTGAGGAAGACCCGGAAAAAGGTGATCCTTGTGGTCAACAAAGTGGATAACCACCAGCGCATCTATGAGGCACAGGAATTTTACAAACTGGGAATACAACCCCTTTTTTGCGTTTCCTGCCTGTCGGGTTCGGGAACAGGCGACCTGCTGGACGAGGCCGTAAAGGATTTCAGACCCGGGGCGGAGGTGGCAGAGGACCCCGATATACCCCGCTTTACGATAGTGGGACGGCCCAATGTGGGAAAATCCTCCCTCCTCAACACCCTGATCGGGGAAGAGCGGAATATTGTGACACCGGTTCCCGGTACCACACGGGATTCCATTGAAAGCCGCTACCGGAAATTCAGTTATGATTTTTACCTGGTTGATACGGCCGGATTACGCAAAAAGGGTAAGGTACAGGAAGATCTGGAGTTTTACTCTGTGATGCGTTCAATACGTGCCATAGAAAAATCGGATGTTTGTTTCCTGATGCTCGATGCCACCCGGGGCATAGAAGCACAGGATCTGAACATTTTCGAACTGATCAGAAAGAACCGGAAAGGAGTGGTGATTGTGGTCAACAAATGGGATCTGATTGAAAAGGATCATCATACCCACCAAACTCTTAAAAAAGCCATTCTGGAAAAAACAGCTCCCTTTCAGGATATTCCCATCCTCTTCATTTCGGCTATCCATAAACAGCGTATCCTGCAGGTACTGGAAAAGGGACTGGAAGTGTTCAGGAACCGTTCCCGGCGGATCCCCACATCAAAACTGAACGAGGTGATGCTGGAAGTCATCGCCCGTCACGAACCACCATCGGTCAAAGGAAAGTTCGTCAAGATCAAGTATATTACCCAGCTTCCTTCCCCTACGCCGGCGTTTGCCTTTTTCTGCAATTCGCCACAATACATCAGGGACCCCTACAAACGATACCTGGAAAATCAGTTAAGGCAGCATTTCAGTTTCACCGGTGTCCCGGTGCAAATCTACTTTCGGGCAAAATAAACACCGCCTGTGGCGAAACTTTTGTACTTTTGTATTATGTGCAGGAAGATGTCATTCCCTTTCATGGTGGCATGGCTTATTGCCTCCTGGATAGCCGGTTGCCAGAAAATCGAAAGCTATCCCCCGGAACCTTATATCGAATATGAAAGATTTGAAGTGAGGGATTCGACGGATATGCTGGGCAACCAGAAGCTGATCGGATCGCTGTGGTTTTATTTTGTTGACGGTGACGGCGATGTAGGAGCAGCTGACACCAGTGACATTTCCAGCAAATACAACCTGTTCTTCACCATGTTCGAGAAAATTGACGGGGAATTTTATCAGGTTGGACTGGACAAGCTGGGTGAACCCATCCGCTTTATCATCCCCTTTATGGAAAGGACTGGGCAGAACAAAACCCTGAAGGGAGAAATCAATGTGGAATTTGAATATTATTTCAATGTATTTGATACCATCCGGTATGATTTTTACATAATAGACCGGGCGGGGAATTACAGCAATATGGAATCAACTCCGGAACTGGTCCTGGAACTGTAATTCCATGCTTTTCTGGCAATAAAATAAATTTCCGGCATGATAACGGGCAAAACAAAAATGGCCGATCTGATTCATCTGAATCATAAGTTACTACCCGTTATCGGAAGGTTCGGAATCAGCCTGGGGTTCGGCGACAGTACGGTGAATGAGATTTGCCGGAAAAAGGGTATTGAAACAGCCTTCTTTCTGGAGGTAGTGAACGCATTTCACGATCCCGACTATTATCCACAGGAGAACCTTCGTCAATTCTCGCTTCAGCTTATTGTTGATTACCTCAGGAACACCCACCGCTTTTATCTGGATAAAAAGATCCCCGAAATTGAAGAAATGATCGAGGCAATGATCAGGGACTGCTATCCCGGAAAGGAACACATCGATCTGATAAAGGTTTTTTTCGGCAATTACCGGAAGGAACTCATCGCGCACATAGAACGGGAAGAAGAAACCGTTTTCCCGTATGCTCTCATGGTAGAAGAAGCTTTTCTGAAAGGCAGCCTGACCGGAGAGCAACGTGAACAGATCAGGAAAAGATCCATGAAAGATTATCAGGAAGAACATGATGATATTGAAGAGAAACTGTATGATCTGAAAAATATCATCATCAAATACCTCCCCCAACCACAGGATGTTTCAGGATGCACGCACATTCTCTATGAATTGTTCTATCTCGAGCAGGATATAAACGACCATTCCCGTATTGAGGACAAGGTACTTGCTCCCAAAGTAGAACAAATGGAAAAGGTACTTCTGGAGCGATACCCTTTGTCCGATGGCTGATCTTACGGCAATTGTTATTGAAAGTTCGTACGTGATACGCAAAGGCTGGACCCAGATACTCCGTTCCTTTGACGAAATCAGAAATATCTATGAATTCGCTGAAATAGAGGAATGCCTGCCCTTACTTCCCAAATACCATCCCGATCTGGTTCTGTATCATTCTTCCCGTATTCACCAGGAAATTGGATCATACCTGTCAGGAAAAGAAATTGGGAAAATTTTCTGGGTTGATATCTCACCGGAAGAACATAAGAAAGAAAATGTTCCCGAATGGGCCGATCTGAGTCTTTCTCCCCTGCTCCCCCGCGAAAGGATCAGACAGTCGCTTGAACAGATCATGCATGATCTGGGAGGAGTAACAGATCAGGACAATCACACGGAGCTGAGCCACAGGGAGATCACAGTACTTAAATTAATATCCAGGGGATTGACCAATAAAGAGATAGCCGATAAAATGTATATCTCGCCGCATACGGTGATCACTCACCGGAAAAACATTACACGTAAACTGGGAATAAAAACAGTGGCCGGTCTCACCGTTTATGCCATCCTGAACAAACTGGTAAGTCTCGATGAGATTGAATCGTGAATGGGGTCAGGGGATACTGATCCCCATAAACAGAACATCATCCACCTGGGGATATTCTTTTTTCCAAAGGAAGAAACTGGTTTTGATATGTTCATACTGTTCTTCCATAGGCAAACGGTGGATGTCATCCAGCAGATTTTTCAGCCTCACCATCTTGAATTTCTTGCCCAGCGGGCCTCCGAACTGGTCGGGATATCCGTCGGAGAACATATACAGAATATCCCCCGATTCAAGGGCATATTCCTGGTCCTGAAACTGCTTGGTGTCGAATAATTCGCCTCCGATGGAGCTTCTGTTTCCCCGGATATACATCAGTTCATTCCGGTGAAACAGCATAATGGGCCGCATGGCAGAAGCAAAACGCAGGTGACGGGTTTTCAGATTGATTTCGCAGATGGTAATATCCATCCCGTCGGTTGTACGCTGCATTTCCACATTCTGGTTCAGGGTCTGGGTAATTTCATTATCGAGTTTCTCCAGTAGAAGTGAGGGGGTGGTAAGATCATCGCGCAGGGTGAATTCCTTGATCAGGGTAGACCCGATCATCGACATAAAAGCACCCGGCACACCATGTCCTGTGCTGTCGGCACATACGATCAGGAACCGGTCATTATTCACCCTGTCGAACCAGTAAAAATCGCCGCTCACAATATCGCGCGGAAGATAAAATATGAACGAACCCGGGAACTGTTCCTTCAGCTTGCTTTCGGGAGGCAATATACTGGCCTGTATGCGTTGTGCATAGTTGATACTGTCGGTAATCTCCCGGTTCTTGATCTCAAGTTCCTCCTTCTGCTCCACCACTTCGCGTGTCCTGATTTCCAGTTCCTTTTCCAGGTATTCCCTCAGCCGGCGCTGATTCTTTTCACGGATACGAATGATCAGAACAAACACCACAACGATGACCGATACGATGATAAGATAGAACCACCAGGTTTTCCATACGGGTTTCTGAACAATGATCTCGAATGAGCAGGGAGTCTCGGTACAGATACCCGAAGAGGAGCAGGCGTGAAGCAGGAAACGGTATCTTCCGTCGGTAATCCTGGGGTAATTCACAAAACGGTTCGACGAAGGCTCGGACCACTCGGGATCGTAGTTCTCCATCATAAACCGGTAAATCACACCCTGAGGATCTTTGTAGCTCAGGCCGATAAATTCTATTCTTATCCTGTAAATGCCATAGGGAAGCCGGATGGTTTCCCGTAAGGGAACCGGGTCGTCGCCCACCCTTAGTGAGACAATGTTGGGTATGGGAGGACTGACAAGACTGCTTTCTTTCCTGTAATCATAACTGATCAATCCCTGTGTGGTTCCTATAAGAACACGCCCCGGCGTATCCAGTGTTATGGCCCCTGCATTGCAGTCGCTGGTTATACCCATGTTGGCGGAGTATGTTACCACCACGTTCCTTTCCACATCGATCCGGGAAATACCTGAACGGTGACCAACCCATATATGTCCATTGGAATCAGCCAGTATACTCTTGCAGTATTCTGATAACAGGCCGTTATTCCGTGTATACATAAATACCGTATCGGAAGTAAAATGAAACACACCGTTCCCGTCGGTAGCAGCCCATACTTCACCGTTCGCATCGAGTATCAGATCGGTAAACACATTGGCTCGTATCAGAAAATGAGCGTCATGCACCTCCTTTAGTTCGCCTTCGGGAGAAATACGGTAGATCATCCGGGAAGTGGTGGCGATCCATGCATGATGATCTTCATCAACATATACAGCATTGATGCTGTTGTGCGAAAGTCCGTTCCGGTTGGTAAAATGCATTTTTTCTCCCGTACTGATCCGGATTCTGAAAACCCCGTACATGGTAGCGATCCATACATAATCGCCTCCTCCGGAAATATCCCTGACGGAGTTCTCGTTATTGTCCTGGGTACGGTGAACATTACGAAATAACCGTTCTCCTTTGCGTTTCAGGTATACACCGTTCCCTGAGGTACCTACCCACAGGGATCCTTTCTCATCCTTATAAATGGCAGTAATTTCATCATCAGGAAGTCCTGCTCCCGGGGTGGGGGTAAAAACGCCATCCTTATCCGGCGCGGAAGTGGCATATATTCCCGATTCGCTTCCCAGCCAGTAACCGTCCTCATCGGCAAATACCGACAAAATGTTATTTCCCAGTTCACTTTCGGAAAATTCATAAAAACCAAACGCCTCATCCAGTAACATGGATAATCCTCTGCCAAATGTCCCCATCCAGATATTCCCTTCGTGGTCCTGGTACACCTGCCGCACATTACCGGTAGGCAATCCGTTGGATGGATCGTACGCCACATACCCGGTATAGATTCCCTGCCGGGAATCAAAAACCAGCTTCACAGCACCCTGTCCAAAGGTGCTGACCCACAGGTTCTGATCCCTGTCTTCATATACATGCTGGATATTCAAATGATCCAGACCCAAACCCTGGGTAACGGATACGACTTCAGGCTCCATGCCGGGAACCACTGAATAAATGCCTCCGGCAGCAGCCACCCAGAACCCCCTGGCTTCTTTTCGGGGTATGATCCAGTTCACTCTTTCTTCGGGGATTTCACCCACCCTTCTTTCCATTACCATCAGGCTGTCTCCCTGCTTCCGGTATACATACAATCCCCGGTCCGTGCCTATCAGCATCTTTTCCTGGTCCATCCATCCGATAGAAAAGATCAGCCGGTCAATTTTTAAATGCTGCAGGGAATCCCGGTAATGGATCAGACCGTTTGCCTGGGTGGCAAGGTATATATCCCCGTCAGGAGTGGAGGTAATCTGGTTTATGTTTCCTCCCGTAAACTGCCGGCTGTTCACTAAATGAGAACCCGCTCTGTCTATAAACAATGCATTCCCGTCGCTGAATCCGGCCCATACCGTTCCGCCGGGGGTTTTGTAGAGGGTGGTCACATAGCCCTGCAGGGTGGAATCGTTCAGGGATACCTGAGTAAATTCTATTCCGTTGAAACGGCACAGGCCGTTGCCCGTACCCGCGATCAGATATCCGTTCTGATCCTGTATAATGCTATATATAAAGGAATTACAAATCCCTTCTGCCCGGTCGTAATTTCTGAACTGAAAGTTTTGTCCGGCCACCCCCTGAAAAGAGAACAGGATGACAGGCCATATCATCAGGAACCTTTTTATCAACTGAGCTGGGGAATATTGCATAATCTAATCTTCCTTCTTTTGAACGGCAATTTTGTAGCGGTAGCGGGGAATTCCTCCAATAGGCGCCGTAAAGAAGGGCATGAATTCCCCGTATTGGTTCTGGATGGAGATCACTACATTGTTGTTTCTTACCATACCCGGTTCTTTTCTTTTGATAAACTGAAAATCAAGCGATGTACCGATCTCTTCCTCCTGTATCTGGAACTGGCTTTCGGCCCATTCGTCGTCACCAGATACGGCATTCAACTGGCTGTTCCTGACCACGGAAATGGTACGGATCTCCCCGTCATCATCCCAGTCGAAATTTTGCTGTAAAACGCGTGTGGTTCCTTCATCCACAAAAGGATAGATATGTGAAATGTTGTTGGGATTGTTCCATAGCCGGAACGAATATTCATAGGTAAATGCATTGGCTCCTTCAATGGCTCTGTTATCATCGGGCAGTGAACTCAGGTAAAAACGGTACATGTTTCCATCGTCACCCGTAACACCCTCCACAATGATCTTGAACAGATACCCGTCGAAATCCTGGGAAAACTCTCCCTGGGTGGGGCTGAAAGGCCCGAAGGTAAACCAGTCATTATCATATGTCGGATCATTCCCGAATGTTCTGGATGCCAGCAGGTTGCCGCTACGGTAATTCCCTACCGGATCAGCCGACCGGGCATCTTCATCCGACCAGCATCCATTCCCTCCGTATACATCGTACTTCATCCGGGTATTGAATGCCACGTTGATTTCGTCATGATCTCCCCCGATATCCGGATCGAACACCCTGATATACAATGGTTCATCATAATCCTTTGGCACATAGAAAAAAAACACCAGGGAAAAATCATCATCTCCCCAGGATGTTTCAGCTTCCGGGCCGAAAGTCACCAGGTAGGGAATATTTTCCTCCGGAGTGGGCACAGGCTGAAGGTATGCATGCACGGGCAGCAAAAAAATCAATAAACCGATATATCCTCTTTCCCCTTTCATATTGCTAATCATCCAAATATTATGCCCGGTTTCGGTTTTTGCACGTTAAGCTCAGATTTCTGCACCTTCCAGCCGAAATTTACTGATTTTTCAAGAAATCGCAGGAGTGAGCTGTTTCTTGTCATGGCAAAACCTCTCCAGAATTATACAACACAACAATCTTTTTCATACCGCAAACCCTCACCCTGTTTTCAGCATGAGTCGCCCTGCTCTCAACAATCAACTGTACCCGGTACACTCCCGGTACCAGGAAAACATGCCGGGCTTCTATCCCCGTAGTTCCGGTTCCGTCTCCAAAATTCCAGTAATATTCGTCAATGATCATCTCAGGCAAATAGGTATCTTCCCCGTTGAACAGGATTTCTTCTCCGGTATATACTGTATCCGGAGCGGCAATATGTACCTGTTCCAGTTTTTCAATATGCAACGGATAGGTAGCTACATTGGCCATGATAGCCCCGGTAAGTGTATCCACCACATTCAGTTTCAGCAAGTAGTCACCCGGAGTAAAGGTATGTTCCACCACACGCCCCCTCATGATCACCCCCTGATCAAGATCCCATTCATACTCATAGGTAAGGGTATCGAGGTCGCGGGTGCCGGGTTCAAATATTTCATAGGTAAAACGGTTTTCTTCCACTTCCTTGCAGGAATCGAGCCTGGGCAAAACAGAACGGAATTCGAATATATTATCTGTACGGGATCTGCTTGAAGTAAAATAACCTGAAGAAAGGTCCTCCCTGGCGATAAATGAAAAATCATCATCGGGTGAATTGAAGGGAGCAGGCAGGCAGATGGGTGGCAGCCAGCCGGTTTTCACCGGAACCGTAAAATAGATATCCAGTTGCCCGGCACCTCCCGGCCTGTCGGAGGTAAAATACAGTCTTCCGCTGGAGTGCACATACGGAAACATCTCATGAAAGGGCCCGTTAATTATGGGGCCGAGGTTCCGCGGTCTTCCCCACTGCCCGTTTTCCAGATAACATACATAGAGATCCGAACCACCGAAGCCACCGGCCTCATCAGATGCAAAGTAGAGTTTTGTACCATCGGGACTCAGGCAGGGATGGCCTATTTTATGCTCGGGATTATTGTAGGGAAAGGGCTCGGGCGTTGTCCAATGCCCGTTTTCCAGACTGGAAATAAAAATCCCGTAATTCGGGTTCCCTTTTTTTCTTTTCTTTTTTTCTCCGGCATCATAATTCCTGGTGAAATATATCTGTTTTCCGTCAGGAGAAAAAGTAGCAGGTCCTTCAAACTTCAGGCTCCTCAGCGTCTCATCGAAATACTGTGGTTTTCCCCATTCCGATTTATCCGTCCGGCTGACAAAAAATAATTCCGACTGAGCTTCATTGTTTTCGTTGGCCACATAACCCTGAAAAATACCTGTCCGCCTGTCGGAACAAAATACAATCCCGTTACCATAATACACCGGTGCAAAATCATTAAAAATCCTTGAACTGAAAGGCAAACGTTCCACCACATAGTTTTCCTGTGCCCCGGAAAAACCGCTCAGGACAGAAAAAACCAGACTACATATCAACCTGTATGGTTTGCCCGTATTCATTTCGCCTTAAAAATACCTTGGATTATGAGCCCTGATTTTACTGAACAATTCATATCTTATAAAGATCTCATGACTGCCATTCAGGTAATGATTCATTTGTGAAAGGGCATAATCATAGGAATAACCAATCAATAATCTGTCGCTTATCTGAAACTCGATAATGCCCACCACGGCAGGTCCGGTATTTTCGATATCGGTCCGGTAAGAAGCTCCCAGCCACAGAAAGTCGTTGAACAAAATGAAACTGGTATTGACATCGAACTGAATACTGTTCGAAGCGGGTTGATACTTAACCAGTACGGAAGGCTTCCATTTGAACGCCGGGGTTGAAACCAGGAGCACCCCTCCGGTAAGGAAATAATTATAATCGACCATATCCCATGAGGGCTTGTAACCGGAACTGAGTGTATCGATACGGTAAGTGGTAAGCAGGGGAACCGAAGCGCCCAGGTAAAAACGGTCGGTTGAATAGTACATGCCGAACCCGAAATTGGGCAGAACAGCCGATTCGGGTACCCGGGTAAAATAGGGATCATCAGGATCGTCCAGGGTGATTCTTGACAGATCCTGTGCTTCAAAAAACGCTCCGGCCTTCAGTCCCAGTGACATGATCCCATTTCCCATAGGAAAGCGGTAAGCATAGTTAAGATACGCCTGGGTCCGGTTTCGGATATCGATCATTTCGCGCATCAGAAAAACACCCAGACCCACCCGCTGCTTTTTCAGGGGAGTATGCATACTGAATGTCTGTGCTTCAGGAGCATTTTCTATACCGGCCCATTGTTTCTGGTACATCAGGCTCATACTAAGCGCCTCCCTGCTGCCGGCATAGGCGGGATTAATGGCCAGCCCGTTGAACATATACTGACTGAACCCGGAATACTGATTCTGGGAAAAAACCGCCAGGGAAGTCCCCGCAAGCCATATGAAAAGAAATATCTTTTTCATCTTTCCGTACCGCGGATTAAGATAAAGCCACTGCGGGTACTGTCACCATCTACTTTAATAATGTAGTAATAAGTATCATCGGGCAATTGTTCTCCGTTAAGGTTCCTGCCATCCCAGCCGGTCTGATCATCACGCATGAAATTTTCTTCCCGGTAAACCATATTGCCCCACCTGTTAAAAATAATCAGTTCATTGTTCCGGTCCCTGGGCAAATATATTCTGAAATAATCATTTTTCCCGTCACCGTTCGGTGTCAAACCCCTGGCTCCTGCCTTAAATGCCGGAACCGTAATTATCATCGAATATACTTCCTCACAGGCACCATGGGTGATAGTGAAGAAAACCGTTTGCGATCCCATTTCCAGGTGGGTCAGCAGAGTGGTTTCGGAATTATCGGGACTGAATACGACGGGGCTTCCCGGTTCTGCGCTCCACAGGTAGGTTCCGATCTCGGGATCCTCCACATCGGCCGTAAGCTCCACTTCATTGGCATAAGGCTCAAGTACCGTATCACCGGGAAATGTAACCGCTGACACTTCGTTCCAGAAAGTAATGGTCACCTCGTCGTTATCGGCCGGACACGGCCCATTGACAACGTTCCAGATAAAGGTGTGGGCCCCTTCCCCGGTTACCGTCACCGTCTTGTTTGGATTGGTATTATCCGAAACATCGGCCACTGCCGCCGGGAAGGTCCATGTACCGGTTCCCACATTCGTGCCGGCCTGCAGTTCATATTCCAGTCCGCACACTTCCTCATCGGGACCTGCATCGGCCACAGGGGCGCCGTACACGGTAATATTTGCTTCACCGGTCATTCCCGAACCATCGGCCTGGCAACCGTTACCGTCGGTCACAGAATACAGTGTGTACACCAGGGCTTCACTTTCCGTGGTTGTTTCGGGGGTAACCGGGTGCTGAAATACGGCAGTTCCAATGGCATTTTCGGTATACTGGGCGGTCCCGTCGGTCAGGGTGACATCCCAGGGAGCTGTACCGGTAAGACTGATTGTAATATCCACAGGAGTTTCGCTGCAAACCGCGATGGAGGGATCGGTGATGGTTGCCGTGGGCAGGGGATGTATATCTACCATCACGGAAGGGCTGATATCCAGACAGCATCCGGCCGGCCCGGAAATGACCGTTCTGCGGTAATACAACGGACTGGTAAGTGCCGGAGTAGTATAGGATAACTCATCATGGGTTCCGTCAGCCCCAACCCAGTTGACATTGTCGGCACTCTGCTCCCAGTAGTAGGTATATGAACCTTCCCCGGCTCCTCCTTCCGGTTCTGGGGGATTCAGTGTGGTATTGGTGCCCGAGCAGATGGTTCCGGGATCGGGAATCACATTGTTTGTGATCACCGGCAGAACATTCACAACTACTTCATGGGCGCTGGTTTCCGTGCACTGGCCAGAAATCACGGTACGCCTGAAGCGAGTGGTCTCTGTCAGGGCTCCCGGACTGTAATCGGGAGCATCAGGGCCCGTGGGTGTCCAGGTAGCACCGTCGTCAGTGCTGAATTCCCACACGTATGTATATATTCCGGTCCCTCCGCTAAGGGGATTAGGTTCGGAAACCATTGGATTCGGGGTTTGGCCGGAACAGATCGTTGTGTCATATAAACCTGAAATGGTCTGAATATCGGTATGCTGCAGGGCCGGATGAACGGAAATGGTATCTATCCCGCTGATATCCTGACACACATCGGAAGTAACTATTCGTCTGATAAAAACAGTATCTGTGAGGGGCGATGAGAAACTCAGGTCCCGGGAGTCAGCTCCGGAAATGTCCTGCCACGTTCCTCCGGAAAGGCTGTCCTGCCACTGGTACAGGTAGGTAGCCGGTTTTCCCCCGGAAACATCGTCGCCGATCACATCCTGGGGAATATCTCCTTCACAGATCACCTGGTCGGTAACAAAGGCATTGTTGGCAATGGCCGGCCACTGGATCAGGGTTACCGTATTGGAAATACTCTGGCAAACATCATCCGAACCCGAATACACCACTCGTCGGAAATACCGGGCCGACTGGGACGGAAAAACGGGATCGCCCACCGCATCGGGCTGATAGTCTTCCTGGTCGGTCACAGCACCCCAGGCACTGGCATAGGTATTCCCGTCAAGACTTTCTTCCCATACAAACCGGTAAGTACCGTCGCCGTTGGCCGGAGGAAGCCCGTCGAGAAGGGCAAAGGCCGTTCCTTCACAGATCACCTGGTCGGCGCTGATGGTATTGTTGGTGATAGCCGGCAGTACCGTGATGGTTACCGTATCGCTCACCTCATAGCATTTTCCGGAATAAACCCAGCGCCGGTAATAAGTTGTTTGCGTTAGAGCAGGCGGCTGATAGGAAGCACCTGTAAAAGTACCGGCTGCCTCTGTAAAATTCACTTCATCGAGACTTTCCTCCCAACGATAGGCATAGATACCATCCCCGCCGGTGGGAACGGCCACATCGGGCTCCAGCAGGGGAGGAACCTGATTATAACAAACGGTATCTTCGAAGGTAATGGAATAATCCTCCAGCGCGGGATGCACATTCACCACCACCGGTTTGCTCACATCCACAATCTGTGGAACGGACATATCCTGCACAATGCGCCGGTACCATGTGGTATCGGCCAGGGGGGCAGTGGGTACATAATTTTCGCCGGTGGCCCCGGAAATATCGTTCCATGTCGATTGATCGGTACTGTACTGCCAGGTAAAACTGTAAGGAGTGACCCCTCCCTTGGGTTCTGAACCAATGATCATGGATGGGACCGTTCCCTCACAGATGGTATCGGTCAGGTCGTTGGTAGAAGCCCATTTGATGGTATTGAACAGGAAACCGGTAATGACCACATCCAGATTGGAAGTCATCTCACCGTTAGCCCCGTTATAACCAAAATCTCCACAACCATAATCCTGACCTCCCACACCACCGCCAATCAGGGTGGTTACATTGCCGGGCAATGTCGTTTCCTTATGCCAGATCAATCCCCCCCCTCCTCCTCCTCCCGGGCCACTGCAATTTCCGTCGCCTCCTTTTCCTCCAGTAACATTCACTTCCAATGAAGAAGTATGGTAAGAACGTACTTCTAACCCAATGGTACCGCCAGCCCCGCCTCCACCTGCCCCGCCGGTGGAATTGGGCACATTGGCTGCCGATTCTCCAAGGGCCAGAATCCGGTGGCCGTTCCCCACCAGGCTGTCAGCCACCAGAATGATCATACCCCCTCCATTCCCCCCGTTCGTGGCATCACCCGGATTATCATAGGTAGAGGAACCTCCTCCCCCTCCCATCACCAGTCTGCGACTGGAAAAATATTCAATACCACTGAGGGAAAGACCGTTTCCAGGCAACCCTCCAAGTAAATACAAAGATGTGCAACTTTCATTCCCGGCGCCTCCTCCTTTTCCAATATTTCCACCTCCTCCACCTCCGGAATACCTTCCATTGCCCCCACCACCTCCGTTATACAATTTCCCCCGGCCTTTCTGATAAACTGAGCTGTATGGCGCCCCACCCTCAATAAATGAAACAATCCCCTCGCCCTTGTTTCCGGCCATCTGGGAGGAAGCATCATAATAATAGTCATCGTATAGATCGGGATCGGTTTCCGAACAAACGCCATCTCCCTGATCAGCCACTCCCCCACGCAATCCCTTTGACGACACATCGATATCGGCATTCAGTACCAGGGTGTTACTGACAAACAGGGTCAAGACACCCCCCTTCCCCCCGTCCCATGGGTCACAGGTAAGCATACCGGTTACTTCGGCTTTGTCATATCCATGTACGCGAACCAATTGCATACTTCCACCTACCTGATAACTGGCAACATTCTGCAGTTCATGGGTGAAGGAAATCTGGTTGCCGCTGACTGAGGCAATGCGGATAAATTCGTATTTCCCAACACCTCCCCATCCTTGTTTGGAACCAAAATTATTGTCGTTGCTCACCTGTATTTCCACCCCTTTCATCTGGATCACCAGTACCGTATCTTCTTCGGAAAAAGCCGAAGCATCATCCACGGTTACCTGGTCGGCTGCATCGATGGATACAATCCGGGCATAGTCGTTCACCACACCTGACAGGGGCGTTCCCTGCGGAAAGGCCAAATGCATCCCTCCTGCCATCAGCAGCAGGGAAAACATCATATGTACGGTTTTCTTTCTCAGTTTCTTCGCCCCGAATTATTGGATGAATATAGCAATTTTAACGTTGTGTTCTTCGGGATTTTGGCACATATCCTGCTTTCAAAAGCCGGAAGGTGACCTTGTAAATACGGATTCTTACTGAAAATGTTACAATTAAGTCCGGTTTCCTGCCACAGAACATTCATGGTTTCTTACGAGATTTTTCCTCCGGAGATTTCTTTGCCTGAAAACTGGTTTCCCGGATGATACACAGGAAGTTCCACATAAAAAGTGGTTCCTTCACCCACACGGGTCTCATAATGGATACTTCCTCCCGTATTTGAAACGATATTGCGCACGATAGCCAATCCCAGTCCCATTCCGCTCGATTTGGTCGTAAAATTGGGTACAAACAATTTTTCCCCCAGCTCATCGGGGATCCCTTTTCCATTATCGGAAACGGCAATGATCACCCTTTCACCCTCCAGGGTCAGATCGATCCCCACCCGACCTTGTCGGTCTTCGGGAATGGCCTGGATGGCATTTTTCACCAGGTTGGTCAGCACACGCAACATCTGTTCCTTGTCGGCCATAACCATGGCTTCACTCAGGTCATGCACATCCACACGGATCTCCACATTTTCAGTATTGCCAAACAGTTCGGCGATATTCCATACCTTTTCCACCATGTTCACAGGCTCAAAGCTGGATGTGGGCATCTGGGCAAAATGTGAAAAAGCATTGGCTATGGCCGAAAGGTTTTCAATCTGTTCAATCATCGTATGGGTAAACCGCTGAAAGTTCTCCTCCCATCCGGGGGCCCGGTCTTCATAGGCCCTTTTCACCTGCTGAATACTCAATTTCATGGGGGTCAGAGGATTCTTGATCTCATGGGCTACCTGACGAGCCATTTCCCTCCATGCCGACTCCCGCTCGGAACGGGCCAGTTTTTCCACACTCCGGGCCAGCTCGGTTACCATGCGGTTGTATTCATGCACCAGTTCACCGATCTCATCTTCTCCCTCATAAGAAATCTTTTCATAGCTCCTTCCCAGTTTCAGGCGGCTGAATTTACGCTGAATCATCCGCAGCGGATCGGTAATTTTGTTGGAGATCAGTACCGCCAGAAAGATGGTCAGGATCAGCAAAAGAAAGGAAATATTCACAATGGCCACCACCAGAAGGGATATTTCCCTCGACAGCGAAGTTTGTTTGGTAAAATAGGGCAGGTTGAGATAGGCCAGCAACTGGTTTTCCGCATTGGTAAACGGCACATAGGCCGACAGAAAATTCATTTCCCCTATGTTCTCACGGTGAACAAATTCGGCTTTCCGGTTCCAGCGGAGTTCCCGGTATGCCTGATTGTCAATGCGCCTCCCCGTTAGTCCTTTATCAAATATCTCAGGTCGTGAAGTGGCCAGTAACTTCCCCTCCGGACTGTAGAGGTTGATATCGGTATAGAACACATTGGAATACCTTACCAGCAAATCGTTCAGGTCGACATACTGCCCCCCCGACCAGTCCGGATCCAGAAAAGATTCATAGGCCAGTTCATGATCCAGTACCACATACACCGACTGGATTTTCTCACGGATCATTTCATTGTGTTTGGCCCGGTATTGCCTGATGCTGTAATATACCGCACCTCCCCCGATCAGAACCAGTGCCAGAATAAGAATTCCCACCATGGCCGTCTGTATCCTGGTTTTGAAAGTGAGCCGGATATTTTGAAAAATACCGGGGATATTGATCATCAGTAGGATGATGTTCATCCACAGAAAAAAGTACACAAAAAGGTAGGAGGCATCGATCAACAGATCGATACCGCTCAGATCAGGTGTGCTTATAATGATCTGTTTGTCCGGGTCAATGCGGTAGATCAGATGGCTGTACCCGTCGAAATGAAGAAAACTGAATTCTTCTTCCCGGAGATCGTACACATCCAGGCTCAGGCTGTAAGGAAAATCACCCGACTGGGTAATCAAACGGTTGCGGATGTACCTGGCCCAGGAGTAGCGCTCCAGACGGGTCGATTTCTCAAACCGGCTGTCAAGTAACAGTTCGGGATATCCCAAATGGGTATAGGTGAGGCGCGAATCCAACCTTATGAACAGGGTATTGGTCATGCCCGGGTTCAAAGGATAAGAAAACCTGCCGAAATAGGTGATTCTTCCATTCGCATCGTTCAGGAACCAGAAATTGCTGCTGGGTAAAGCTTCCCCTATCATCTCAAGCATTTCATCAAAGAAGGCATAGCAGTTACTGACGGTATCCCTGTCGAGTATTTCCAGTTCCGATTGTTCATTACAGATGGTGATTTCCAGATAATACTGCTCCCAGAATCCGCTGAAATAATCTGTTTGCAGGTATTCGAAAATGCTGTCAACCTCTGCAGGGGAAAACCCCGGTTTGCCAAGTAAAGCGGCCAGAAGGGTGTCTGATTCCAGCTTTCCCCCCATTTCTTCAAGCAACACCTCGGCCACGGCATCATGTTCCGTAGCCAGATTCACTGCCAGCACCTTTCTTATATTTTTCTCCTTTTCATTATTGAAAAAAGCAATATTGTAAAGAGCCAGCAGGGTAAAAAGCAATACCAGCAGGGTCAGGAAACTGTATTTCCAGCCTTTCCGGTGGCGGTTTCTGATCCAGATCAGAAACGCATTGAACAGGTAAAAGAAAACCATCTGTACCACCTGTAAATTTCCGGTGAACCAACCGGTCAGCAGGAATGATATCGTGATCCCGGCCAGGGCCATCATTTGAAGCTTTTTCTGACCTGCCGGGGCGATCCCTGCCGAAAAGATTGCGTCGAGTATCAGAAAAGCGGAAAAAAACAGCAATCCCACAGCCATCAAAGCCAGAAAAGTATTGACCGAAAGGTCAAGCAGGCGGTGAAGCTCAAAGGATATGCTGGAATGAATGATCAGTGACCTGAAAAGATACTCAACGAACAAAAACCATCCCCCTGCCAGAGCATAAAGAAATATACCCGTCACCCACTGAAGATTTTTTCTTTCCGGAAGTGTGATATGAAACCTGGTAATCCCGCCGTACAAAAGATAGACCAGAAAAAAGGCCATCACGGCAAAAATCACCAGGTCACCCAGTGATGCCCATGGACCTGTTCCTGCATACAAAAGAGGAGAAAACAGCTCCATCCGGCATACCAGTTCCGGTACTGCCAAAAACCGCATCAACTCCTTCAGGCCGGACAGGAACAGAAAGGAAAACAACCAGCCCGTAAAATACCGTTTCCTGTCGGGCATCATTCTGAGCCAGGAAGCCAAAAAAAACAGCAGCGACAGAAAGGTGATCAAATAAAGAAAAACCGGAATACTGAAAGGAGGGGCCGCATCTGAGGGAGGTGCCAGTCCGGTCAGGTAGAAAACCACCTTCCCTGAAAGATCATGTACCGGAAAAGCCTGGCTGCCGGGTTCCATCGGACCCTTCACCCGGATCCAGGATGGGAGCCCGTAATCTTTCTGGAACTCGTTTCTCAGAAACTCATTCTGATAGGGATATCTGTATTTGATCAGAATCATGCCCACCAGCCGGTAAGGCCCTGATTCCCTGTAAAGACCCAGATGAAAGGAGTTATCCAGTTCTAAAAAAGGCCGCGAAAACAATTCCGGCGACCATTCCCAGGGGAGGGGAATGTCGTTGTCCGACCAGTAGATTAAACTGTCGTTCCTGTACAGCAACAGGGTAAATCCCTCGCCCTGAAGTTTTTTCTCCACCTCTTCGCCATATTCCGCGCTCCAGGAATCCCCTCCAGTATGTTCCAGTTCCGCAGCCACCCGGTTGAGCAAAATATCCATAGCCTGTTCCTTTTCAAGCAGGATTTCCTGAAATTCAGCCATTTCCATATCCGGAACCCGGCTGCGGATATAGGCTTTCCCCGCAAGAAAAGATAAAAGGGTGAGCAACAGGAACAAAACCAGCAGCAGAAAGGGACTCTTAAAAGTAATTCTGGTCAGTTTCAACATGGCTCAGGAGTGATGATATGGTTCCCCTTTCAGGATGGTGAAAGCCCTGTACAGTTGTTCAAGAATAATCAGCCGCACCATCTGGTGTGAGAATGTCAGCCTGGAAAGCGACAGCTCCTGGTCTGCCGCCTTTCTGACCCTTGAAGAAAATCCGTAAGGCCCTCCGATCACCAGGCAGATATTGCGGTTCCCTTCCATCATCTGGTGCTGAAGCCAGTTGGCCAGGCCCTCACTGGTGTATTGGTCTCCTCTCTCATCAAACAGAATGATTCTGTTGCCTGGGGAAATGGAGCGCATAATATGTTCCGCTTCCTTTTCGCGTATTTGTTCCTCCTTCAGGTTCTTTCCCTTCACTTCGGCTAATTCCCTGTATTCAAACGGCACATACCTGAAGAGCCGCTTCAGGTATTCATTCTGGCCTTCTTTCAGGTAGGCCTCCTTTGTCTTTCCCACTGCAAGAAGGGTTATTTTCATTGGATTTTATCGGTTTTATATGTATTTTTTGACCGGATTTGAGAATAAATTTCATGTTTATCGCTCCGAAACCACCCAAATATGGTTCAATATTTGTACCATAAAGATCGTTAAAATACCTTTTTTCATGAAAAATAAAAAGTTCCTGCAGAGCTCCTGGATTTTTTTCATTGTTTTCACCGGTTCTGTATTTGCACAGAACCAGGGTATTCCCGAACAGATTCCCCTGGCTATCCGTACCGGCGATGCCAAAATGCTGGCCGCCCATTTCCATGAAGTGATCGAGCTGGTTATCCTCAGTAAGGAAGATATGTACAGCAAGGAACAGGCTGAAAAGATCATCCGCGATTTCTTCACGAAAAATCAGCCCACGCAATTCACCATTAAACATCAGGGAGGAAAATTAAAATCCCGGTATGCCATAGGGCAACTCACTACCCGTTCAGGAAATTACCGGGTATATTTCCTGCTGAAAGGCAACGATGACAAAGCCCTGATCCACCAGCTAAGGTTCGAACCATCCCATGAATGATCCCTGGCTACAATCCTTCATTGAACGGGCGTTGGAAGAAGATATCGGAACCGGCGATCATTCCAGCCTGGCTTCCATCCCTGCCCGCTCAACCGGTCATGCCATACTGCTGGCAAAGGAAGAAGGGATCGTTGCCGGTGCAGATATTGCACGGCAGGTATTCCTTTTTATAGATCCCGGCATAGCCGTGCGTTTACTGAAAACCGACGGTGAAAAGGTTTTCCCGGGAGACCGGGTGTTTGAAGTAGAGGGCTCGGCCCATGCCATTCTGAAGTGTGAACGCCTGGTTCTGAACATTATGCAGCGTATGAGCGGTATTGCCACCCAAACCAGGCTGTATACGGAACAGCTGGCCGGTACACAGGCCAGGCTGCTTGACACAAGGAAAACAGCTCCCGGGATGCGATACCTGGAAAAATTAGCCGTACGGATCGGTGGAGGCGAAAACCACCGCATGGGCCTGTACGATATGATCCTGCTGAAAGATAACCACATTGATTTTGCCGGTGGAGTGAAGAAGGCCCTGGAAAAAACACGGATCTACCTGCAGATGAATCAACTGAATTTAAAAGTGGAAGTGGAAGCCCGGAACCTGGAGGAGGTAAAACTCATTCTGGAAACCGGCGGGGCCGACCGGATCATGCTGGATAATTTCACTCCCGAAGATCTGCGTCAGGCTGTAAGGCTGATCGGAGGAGTAACGGAAACGGAAGCCTCCGGAAACATAACCCTGCAGAATATCAGGGAATATGCGGAAACCGGAGTGGATTTCATATCGGTGGGTGCGCTTACCCATCATATCAAATGCCTGGACATGAGCCTGAAAGCCAGTAAACAGTAAAATATGGGGAACAATCCGGCCTGGCTGAAAAACACGGTACTAGGGAAACAGATTGAGAAACTGGTTAACCACGCCAGGGTTATCACGCTGCCCGGACTGGATGGTATACCCGTATACGATGTACTGGCTTTTTTTGTGAAGGGTTTCCAGAAAGGAAGTCTGGTTACCCGCGCTTCATCCATTGCCTTTAACCTGCTGCTGGCTATCCTGCCGGGTACCATCTTTCTGTTTACCCTCATTCCTTTCATCCCCATCGAGAACCTTTCAGAAGAAATCCTGAAATTTTTCGAAAACATCCTTCCGGAAAATGCATACCATATGATGGAATCCACCCTGGTGGAAGTATTCACCGAAAAGAGCGGGGGTTTGCTTTTCCTGATGTTTATCTCCACCCTGCTTTTTTCATCCAATGGTATCCATGCCCTCATTTCAGCTTTTTACATCTCCCCCCACCAGTTCGATACCCGGGGCTGGATCACCCAGCGCTCAGTCAGTATTTTCCTGGTACTGCTGGTTATTATGCTGTTTACGCTGGCTATTTTCCTGATCATTTTCAGCCGGCTGGCCATTCAAAAACTGGTTTCTCTGGGCATCCTGGAACAGAATTTTACCTATTACCTGATGTCTGCCGGAAAATGGCTGATCACATTTGCCCTGATCTATTTTGCCATCTCGTTTTTGTATTACATGGTTCCACGAAAACGGACGCGCTGGAAATTTTTCTCCGCCGGTTCTTCCCTCGCCAGTGTAGGATTTCTGGTGGCATCCCTGGGATTTTCCTATTTCGTGAATCATTTCGGCCAGTATAACAAGTTTTACGGTTCCATCGGCACCATCATGGTGGTATTGCTCTGGATGTATTTCAACTCCATTTCCCTGCTGATCGGTTTCGAGTTGAACGTAAGCATACAGGCGGCTAACCTGCAAAAAGAACTCGAATCGGGCGAACAAAGTCAACCCGATGATGTTTTATACGGGGAAGACCAGTAAGCCGTGGAACCAAAAGATCTGTCCACTTTCAGAAGAGAATACCGGGGGAATGAACTGACCGAAGAAACGGCAGGGAATGATCCCTTCTCCCTGTTCGGACAATGGCTCAACGAGGCTATTCGTTCGGAGGCCCCCGATGCCAATGCCATGAGCCTGTCTACCGCCTCCCCTGACGGAACCGTTTCTTCCCGTATGGTTCTGCTTAAAAGCTTCAGTGAAGAGGGATTTACGTTTTTTACGCACTACCACAGCCGGAAAGGGAAGCAACTGTCGGCAAATCCCCGGGCAGCCCTGTTGTTTTACTGGCCCGAACTGAACCGTCAGGTAAGGGTGGAAGGGGCGGTGGTGCGTCTGCCTGATGAAGACTCTGACCGGTACTTTGATTCCCGTCCCAGAGAGAGCCGGCTGGGAACGTGGATTTCACCCCAGAGCCAGGTCATACCGCACAGGGAATACCTCGAGCAGAAACTGACAGAAACAGGCAGGAAATTCTCCGGAAGCCGCATTCCCCGCCCTCCATACTGGGGCGGATTCCGGCTGGTTCCCTGGATGGTCGAATTCTGGCAGGGGCGTGAAGGGAGGCTGCACGACAGGATCGTTTTCAAACGCTCACGCCGAACATGGCAGCGGGCACGACTGGCTCCCTGATCGCTTCCTAATGATAATGAATGTATTTCAGCACCAGCCTGTGGATTTCCTCTTCTTTCCCGTACAAGCGCTCACTCAGGTTTTCATCCTGGTATGACCGGAGCTTTTCAACCACATGATCGATCAGAGCCGGAGGAAACACCCCGTCTTTTTCGAACACAGCCCTTTTCTTTTCCAGGTTCATGGCCGATTCCCAGCAGGAAGCGGGCAGATGTTCCAGTTTCTCGGCCTTGCTTTTGTGCTTTTCGTCGAAAATGTTAACATCCACATACAGTCGGCGGGCCAGCTCCAGGGCATTGTCCATCTCCAGTCCATGACGGGTGGCAACAACCAGCCCGGCCAGCAGTGAATAAATATCGGCCGATCCGTCAGAAGCCCTGAATTCAACGGTTTGCTTGTCTCCGGCAAGATTTTTGTCGTTTTTCATGCCCGGGTTGGCATCCTCCGCCATATTGGCGGTCCCCGTCCATCCCAGAGGAACACGCACCAGCACCGAACGGTTGCGGTCGCCCCAGCATATGCTGGTAGGTGCTTCCTGATGCGGAACCAGCCTCAGGTAGGAAGTGGGAATGGTATTGCCGAAAGCCGTCAGCGCGCCGGCAAGATCCAGAATACCCGCAATCATTTTCCGGGCTGTATCACTGAGTCGAACCCCATCGGTCATCACATTTTTCCCGTTCTTTTCGAGCAGCATGTGAATGTGCATACCGCTACCGGCTTTCCCTACCGTAATCTTGGGAGCAAAGCTCACCTCCACCCCGTGCCGGTAACTGAGCATCCTGAGAATCCAGCGGGCAATATGCATCTGATCGGCAGCATCTTCTACGTCCACCGGAAGAAATTCGATTTCATGCTGTTCAAAATCTTCCGTTTCGGTTGAAAAACTTCCCACTTCAGAGTGCCCGTACTTGATCTGCCCTCCGGCCATGGCCGTCAGCCTGAGGGCTTCCAGCCTGAGGTCCTCGAATTTTGCAAAGGGCTTCGACTGGTGATATCCCTTCTGGTCGATCAGCGGATACCTGGGATCATGCTGACTGTTCACATAATACTCCAGCTCTCCCAGCGCCTTGAAACGGCATCCTGTTTTATCGGTAAAATGCCTTGCGGCTTTCCGTAAAATATTGTCGGGTGAACTGGCCAGCGGGGCTCCTTCGCGGGTATAAAAAGAAGCCATAATCTCCAGGCTGGGAATATCTGAAAAAGGATTGACAAATGCAGTCCGGTAGCGTGGAACCACATAGAGGTCACTGGCTCCGGGCTCAATGAAGGAAAACAGGCTGGACCCGTCCACCCGTTCACCTGCTGCCAGGATCGTATCCAAATACGCCCGGCTGTTAATCATAAAATTCAGGGTTTTCAGTTTCCCGTCTTCGGCCACATACCTGAAATTGACCATCTCAATGCCGTTTTCTTCGGCAAACTGAACCAGGTCGTGGCGGGTAAACTCAGAAGCCGGTTTTTTCAGGTAGGCAACCAGCGGATTGGGATTCATCAGAATTTCTTCTTCGCGCATAGCCGGATATGGTTGGTTGGGACGTCAAAAGTACACAGAATGTCCTAATGGAATATCCGGGTATTTTCCAGAACATGATGTTTAATAACAGGTTGGCTCCTGGAAGCATTCTTCCGGTCTACATGCCGGCCAGTTTTTCCTCCAGGGCCCGGATACGGGCTTCGGCATCTGCTTTTTTATTGAGTTCGGCCAGCACCACCTTTTCGGGAGCATTTTCCATGAATTTTCTGTTGTTCAGCTTCTTCATCACCGATTTGAGGAAACCCCGCATATACTCCAGTTCGTTTTCAACCTTCTTCCTCTCCGCATCCAGGTCGATATCATCACCCACCGGTATAAAGAATTCGGTGGTTTTTACCATGAACGAAAGAGCTTTTTCCGGTTTCTCATCGATAAACCGGATATCCGACAAATTACCAAGTTTTTTCAGCACTTCCCCGAAACGGTTGTCGTATTCCGATTCTACCTGGCGTACCAGCAATTCCAGTGATTTTTTCAGGGGAATGTTCTGCTGTTTCCTGATGGAACGGATGGTGGTGATGGTTTGCTTGGCCTTTTCCACACGTTCCACCAGTTCCGCATCATACTTTCTTGCCCGGGGCAGGGGGACCATCATTACGCTTTCCCCATCTTTTCTATCGCGCAGCCGCTGCCATATTTCTTCCGTAATGAAGGGCATAAACGGATGTAACAGAACGATCAGTTGTTCCAGAAAATCCAGGGTCTTCTCCATGGTCACTCCATCTACAGGTTCCTGAAAACCGGGCTTGACGATCTCCAGATACCAGGAAGAAAACTCATCCCAGAACAACCGGTACAGGTTCATCAGGGCTTCCGACAGCTTGTAACCGGCAAACTGGCGGTTCAACTGGTGGATCGACTGCTGCATTCTTGAATCGAACCATTCTGCTGCCCTGCGGGAATATTCGGGCTGTTTCCTGGTCGGGTCTACCTTCCAGCTCTTTACCAGCCTGAAGGCGTTCCATATCTTGTTCCCGAAGTTCCTGCCCTGTTCCGTCAAACTTTCATCAAAAAGCAGATCATTGCCAGCCGGCGAACACAAAAGCATACCCACCCGAACACCGTCGGCTCCGTATTTCTTTATCAGCTCCAGAGGTTCGGGAGAATTGCCCAGCGATTTCGACATTTTCCGCCCCAGCTTGTCGCGTACAATTCCGGTAAGGTACACATGATGGAACGGTTTTTCCCCTGTAAATTCGTAACCGGCAATAATCATACGGGCAACCCAGAAAAACAGGATCTCGGGGGCGGTTACCAGATCATTCGTAGGATAGTAGTATCTGAAATCCGGGTTGCCGGGGTTCCTGATCCCGTCAAAAACCGATATCGGCCACAACCAGGATGAGAACCAGGTGTCAAGTACGTCTTCATCCTGGTGCAGGTCGGCCGGCCCCAGCGACGGGTTTCCCGAATCCTTCCGTGCCAGTTCCAGTGCTTCGGCAGCATCCGCAGCCACCACAATCCTTTGATCTTTCTCACCGGGAACCCTGTAATACCAGGCGGGAATGCGGTGCCCCCACCATAGCTGGCGTGATATGCACCAGTCGCGCACATTTTCCATCCAGTGCCTGTACACATTCTTGAACTTGGCCGGATGCAGCCTGATATGGTTGTTCATCACATGCTCCTGGGCCGGCTGTGCCAGTTTATTCATGCGCAGGAACCACTGCTGGGAAAGACGGGGTTCGATGGGCACGTCGGTCCTTTCCGAGAAACCCACTTTATTCACATAATCCTCCACCTTTTCCAGCACCCCTTCCTTCCGGAGCTGTTCTTCCGCCAGTTCACGGGCAACGAACCTGTCTTCCCCCACAAACAGGGTGGCCTGGTCGCTCAGGGTGCCGTCGTCGTTGAAAATATCAATCACCTCCAGCTCATGCCTCAGCCCGATCTCGTAGTCGTTTTCATCGTGAGCCGGGGTGACCTTCAGCGCTCCCGTTCCGAATTCGGGATCAACATAATTATCGGCGATCACGGGAACCAGTCGGTTCACCATAGGCACCAGCACTTTCCTGCCAACCAGCCGGGCATATCTTTCATCATCCGGATGTACACACACGGCCGTATCACCCAGAATGGTTTCAGGCCGTGTGGTAGCCACGGTAAGCCATTTATCCGATCCTTCCACTTTGTATTTTACATAATACAACTTCGACTGCAATTCCCGGTACACCACTTCCTCATCGGAAATGGCCGTCCTGGCCTGAGGATCCCAGTTCACCATCCTCCACCCCCGGTAGATGTATCCTTTTCTGTAAAGGTGAACAAACACCCTGATCACACTTTCCGACATGTCAGGGTCCATGGTAAACCGCGTGCGATCCCAGTCACACGAGGCACCCAGTTTTTTTAACTGCTCGAGAATAATGCCCCCGTGCCTTTCCTTCCATTCCCAGGCATGCTGTAAAAATTCCTCCCGGCTCAAATCCGACTTCCGGATGCCCTTTTCCCTCAGCATTCCCACCACCCTGGCTTCCGTGGCAATACTGGCATGATCGGTACCGGGAACCCACAGGGTATTGTATCCAAGCATCCGGGCCCGGCGTACCAGAATATCCTGAATGGTATTGTTCAGCATATGCCCCATGTGCAGCACGCCAGTTACATTGGGAGGGGGAATAACGATGGTGTACGGCTCACGTTCATCGGGCTCTGAATGGAAAAAACCCTGTTCCAGCCAGTAGCCGTACCATTTCTCTTCCGTTTTTGAAGGATCATATTTCGAGGGAATATCCATAGGGTTTCTTTTCATCGGTAAAACATGAACAAGCTGCAAAATTAAGAAATCTCTGCTTTTGTACCTTCCCGGCAGGAAAGATTCTCTCACCGCCGTTTGTTTTACAGTATACCAAAGGTCCCGCCGGCCGGACAATTCATCATCTTTACAAAATATTAACACAAAAAACTTTGTAAACCGGAAAAGTTTTTTGATTTTTGTCGCTCTTTTAAATCAAAATCCAATGGATAAGCAAAAATATATCCTGGAAACCTCCATGAAACTGTTCATGAAATATGGCATCAGGGCCATTACCATGGACAGGATATCGGATGAACTGGGTATTTCCAAGCGAACCATCTATGAATTGTTCCGCGATAAGGATGATCTGATCTATCAGGCTATTCGCCATTTTGCCAGGGAGAAGAAAAAAGAAACCGAAAAGCTGGTTCAGGATTCGGAAAATGTGATCCATACCATTTTCCAGCTTGCCACCCACCAGGCTGTCCAGATGCGCGAGGTAAACCCCCAGTTTGCTCACGATCTGAAAAAATATCATGCCAGAGTGTTCAGGATCCTTTCGGAAGACGAAGAAATGCGCGATTATTCCCTTACCCGTAAATTTCTGAATAACGGCATGAAACAGGGGCTGTTCAGAACCGACCTCGACATGGATATTGTAAACAAGTTCCTGCACCTGCTGATCGATAAGGCATTCGGTCACGAAACCGATCCCGCCCTGGAAAAATACAGCCACCGTGAACTATTCGACAACATCTTCCTGACCTACATCCGGGGAATATCAACGGAAAAGGGGATTCAACTCCTGGATGAATGCCGTTCCTCAGTCAAACTTGAGTTTTAATTATACGAATGAAGCCAACCAAATAAAACAGAATGTATGGAGAATCAACGAAGCAAATACATGTACCGGTTGTTTGCAGGTCTCTGTAGTTTCCTCATAGTACTGTCTGCCGGAGCAGCCGACAGCACGGCGGTCATGAAGCTGAGCCTTGATGAAGCGGTGCAGGTGGCCGGCGAAAACAACCGGAATCTGATCAACGCACGGTACGATGTCCGGATTGCCAGGCGAAGTTACCTGGAAACCCTGGCCAACGGATTGCCCCAGGTTACCGGATCGGCTGCACTGAACGACAACCTGAAACTGATGACCCAGCTTATCCCTGCCGAAATATTCGGGGGGACACCCGGGGAATACATTCCCGTCCAGTTCGGAACCAAGTACAATGCCAATTACGGATTCAACGCCACCCAGTTGATCTTCAGCGCTCCCTACCTGGTTGGGCTGCAAACCACACGGCTGATGGAAGAGCTATCAAAACAGGGGCTGGAACAAACCGAACGGGAAGTGAAAAAATCGGTCATGAGCAATTATTTCCTCATCCTGGTTTCGGAAAAATCCCTCGAGATCATTCATGAAAACCGGGAGAATCTGCTGGAAACCCTCCGGCAAACCCGCAAACTTCAACAGGTAGGTATGCGTGAGGAAACCGATGTTGACAAGATCGATGTTTCGGTATCCATGCTCGACAATACCGTTCGTTCCACGGAATTGAACATCCAGCTAAATTACAACCTTTTGCGTTTCCAGCTCGGACTGGATCCCGAAACCGAAATTACCCTGACCAGCACACTTGATGAAACGCTAACCAGGTACCTGGCCAGTTCCCTTCAGGAAAAAGAATTTATTCCTGAAAACCATATCGATTACCAGATAATGAAAACACAGGTGGAAATGGCTAAAAAAAACCTACTCATGGAAAAAGCCAGTTTCCTTCCTACCCTGTCGGGATTTTATTCCTATACCCGCCAGGGAATGGGTAACGAAATTGCCATAGAACGCTGGTTTCCTTCTTCCATCATCGGTTTGCAGATGAACGTGCCCCTTTTTAGCAGCGGAGGACGGTACCAGAAAGTCAAACAGGCAAAGATCGAACTGGAGAAGGCTGCCAATACCAGAGATATGATGGGCGAACAGCTTTCCATCACCGAAAGGCAGTACCGGAACAATCTCCATACGGCTCTGGAAAAGTATGAAAACCAGCAAAAAAACGTGGAAGTATCGGAAAGAGTGCTGGAAAGCACGCGCCGCAAATTTGAGCAGGGCATGGCTTCGGTATTCGATATGGTACAGGCAAACAACGATTACCTGCAATCAGAATCGGAACTGCTGAACGCCATCCTGGAGGTGCTGAATGCAAGCCTTGAACTCGAAATGTTGTTAACTAATTAATCAGAAAATCCTAAACACATGAAACCGAAATATTACCAATTCGCACTCCCGGGCCTTGCCGGTCTGTTCATGCTTTTTTCCTGCACCGGCCCCAGGGAAACAGCTCCGGATTCGGAAACCGGAGCACCCGAACCGGTCAGGGTAATGACCCTGGAATACAAAAACATGGCCCGCACCGAAGAAGTCACGGCCGAAATCAATGCATTCGAAGAAACCCATCTTGCCCCCAGCCTTTCGGGCAGGATCATGCGGATTCATGCCGATGTGAACGACAGGGTATCGGCCGGTCAGGTACTGGCCGAAATGGATCCCACCCAGCTGAGCCAGGCACGGGTACAGTACGAAACCATGAAAAAGGACCTGGCCCGCATGGATACACTGCTAAGGTACGGATCCATCACACAACAGGCATACGACCAGCAGAAATCGGGGGTGGAAGTACAGGAAGTCCTGATCAGGAACCTGGAAAAGAATACCATCCTCAGGGCTCCTTACAACGGACTGGTTACCGGCCGGTACTATAATGAGGGAGAACTGTTCTCTCCAACTCCCAATACCGCCGCCGGAAAAGCCGCCCTGTTCACCCTCATGCAGATCGACCGGCTGAAAGTGTATATCCACCTGCCGGAAAAATATCTCCCCGTAATCGAACCGGGCCTGACGGCTGAACTAAGAACCGATGTCTTCCCGGAAGAATTCTTTGAGGGAAAAGTATACCGGATCTATCCTACTGTCGATCCAATGACCCGTACCTTCCAGGTGGAGATCCACCTGACGAACCCGGGGAAAAAGGTCCGGCCGGGAATGTTCGCCAGGGCAAGCCTCAAACTGGGCGAAAGCAGAACCCTCGTAGCTCCAGCCATTGCCGTCCTGCAACAGGCCGGAACGAACGAACGGTACATTTTTATTCACGACAGAGGAAAAGCAAAAAAGATTACCGTGCAGCTCGGACGCCGATTTGACGACCAGCTGGAAATCATTTCTTCCGAGCTGAAAGGAGGCGAACAACTGATCGTGTCAGGGCAGAAACGCCTGGAAGACCAGACACCCGTTGAGATCATTCAAGAATGAAAGGAAAAACAAGTATCCTGATCCCGTTTAAGAATAAAACAACATGAGCATATACAAGCAATCTGTTCAAAGGCCCATCACTACCCTGATGCTGTTTATCGGCCTGGTGGTGCTGGGTATTTATTCCCTTACCCGCCTGCCCATCGATTTCTATCCGGAACTGGAATTCCCGGCCATTTCGGTGTATACGGTTTACAGCGGAGCCGGTGCGGAAGACATTGAGACCAATGTCACCCGGGTGATAGAAGATAACCTGAACACCGTCAGCAACCTGAAGGAGATCACTTCGGTATCACGCGACAATATTTCCATCGTTTCCTGTGAATTCGAATGGGGAACCAATATGGACGAAGCGGCCAATGAGATCAGAGATGCTCTCAGCCTGGCCGAACAGGTTCTGCCCGATGAAGTGGAAGACCCGGCCATTTTCAAGTTCAGCAGCAGCCTCATGCCCATTTTAGTATTTGCGGTAACCGCCGATGAGAGCTATGCCGCCCTGGAAAAGATCCTCGAGGAAAAGATCATCAACCCCCTGAACCGGATCGAAGGCATCGGGGCTATCGGAACCTTCGGGGCTCCCGCCCGCGAAGTGCAGGTTACAATAAACCCCAGGAAAATGGAAGCCTACCACCTGACCATTGAGCAGGTGGCGGCAGTGCTGAATGCAGAGAACCTGAATATGCCGGCCGGCCACATCGAGATGGGCAAACTCGATTATCCCCTGCGTGTTGAAGGGGAATTCACCGAAAGCGATCAGGTAAAAGAAATCGTGCTGGCCAATATCAACGGAAAACCCGTTTATCTGAAGGATATCGCCACCGTGCAGGACACCCTGCGCGATATGACCATTGATGAAAGGATCAATGGAAAGAAAGGGGTCAGGCTGATCATACAGAAACAATCGGGAGCCAACACGGTGAAAATTGCTCGCGAAGTAAACAAACAGCTTCCCGGGCTGGCCCGGACCCTGCCACCTGATATCCGTATCGAGCCCATTTTCGATACGTCAGACTTCATCACGGGATCGATCAACAACCTGTCGCAAACCCTTCTGTTCGCCCTGCTTTTCGTGGTGCTGGTAGTGCTGTTCTTCCTGGGAAGGTGGAGAGCAACATTTATTGTGGTCATCACCATTCCCATTTCGCTGATCGTGGCATTTATATACCTGTATCTTACCGGGAATACCATCAACATCATCTCCCTGTCTTCCCTCTCCATTGCCATCGGGATGGTGGTGGACGACGCCATTGTGGTGCTCGAAAATATCACCAAGCATATTGAAAGAGGAAGCCGCCCCAGGGAAGCAGCCATTTATGCCACCAATGAAGTGTGGCTTGCCGTGATCGTTACCACGCTCACGGTGGTGGCCGTATTCCTGCCACTTACCCTGGTAAGCGGAATGACCGGTGAACTGTTCAAACAGCTCGGCTGGGTGGTCTCCATTACGGTGGTTACCTCCACCACGGTGGCCATTACACTCACCCCCATGCTTTCGTCAAAATTGCTCAGGCTGAGGCCCAAAAAGAATACCACCCGCAAACTATCCTATGACAATACGGTGCTTCGTGTGCTCGACTGGCTTGACGGTTTTTATGAAAAAAGTCTGCAGTATGCCCTCCGCCACAAAGCCCTGGTGCTGATCGCTTCCCTGGCCATCTTCGGTGGCACCCTGGCCCTGATCCCGCTGATGGGAACCGAATTCCTGCCGGAAGCCGACCAGGGGCAGCTTTCGGCCACCGTGGAACTGCAAACCGGTGTTCGGGTGGATGAAACGATCCGTATCGCCCGGCAGATCGATAACTATATTGAACAAAATATTTCGGAATATACCCTGATGAGTACCTCTTCCGGATCGGACGACCGGGGAGGGATATTTTCCGTTTTTATGCAGTCGGGGTCCAATATCATCAACTACAACATGCGGCTGAAAAACATCGGGGAAAGAGACCGCTCAGTATGGGAAATTGCAGAGGACCTGCGTTCATACCTGAAAACCATTCCCGAGATCGTAACCTATACCGTTATCCCGAACGGAGGTATGGGTGGCACCACCGATAACAATGTGGTTGTGGAAATCATGGGATACGATCTGGATGCCACCTCGGCGCTGGCCGATACCCTGGCACGCCGTTTCACCGGAATCCAGGGAGCCAGGAATATTGAGGTCAGCCGCGATCCGAGCAAGCCCCAGCTCAGGATCATTCCCGACAGGGAAAAAATGGCCCGCTACGGCCTGACCACCTACAACGTGGCCAACCAGCTCAGGAACCGGGTGGAAGGCCCCTATATGACCAAATACCGTGAAGAAGGCGATGAATACGATATTGTGGTGCGCTTCGACGAGGAACACCGCAATTCGATCTCCGACCTGGAATCGATGATCATTACCAGCTCCCGGGGGAACACCATCAGGCTGGAGGAAGTGGCCGACATCACCGAAACCTGGTCGCCACCCAATATCGAACACAAACGCAAACAACGTATCATTACGGTAAACATCACTCCCTATAAAGTACCGCTGAATGTGCTTACAAAAAATATCCAGGCACAGATCGACAGGGTGGAAGTGCCGTCTGATGTGCAGATTACCGTAGGAGGAGCTGTGGAAGACATGCAGGAATCCATGATCGATCTGGCCATGCTCCTGGTGCTCGGCATGGTGCTTGTTTACCTGGTGATGGCTTCCCAGTTCGAATCGCTGCGCATGCCTTTCATCATCATGTTCTCCATTCCTTTCGCTTTTTCCGGAGTGCTGCTGGCCCTGTTTATCACCAATACCACCCTGAACCTTATCTCCATGGTGGGAGGCGTTATGCTGGTGGGCATCGTAGTGAAAAACGCCATCGTGCTGGTCGATTACATCAACCTCATGCGCGACCGGGGCAATGAACTGACGGAAGCCATTGCCATCTCGGGCCGTTCGAGGCTGCGCCCCGTGCTGATGACCTCTTTGACCACCATCCTGGGAATGCTGCCCCTGGCCCTGAGCACGGGCGAGGGATCGGAGATATGGAGCCCCATGGGTATTTCGGTGATCGGAGGACTGCTGTTCTCCACCATGGTCACCCTGATCCTGGTACCCGTGGTATACCACCTGTTCATCAAACGAATCGAACAAAAAAGGAGCCGGAAACTCATCTACTCCTTCATGGAAGAAACCACCAGTGAAAATGCATAAAATCAAGCCATGAAAGCCATATTCATCGTATATAACCACGCACACACCGAAAAAGTGCAGTACCTGCTCGACAAGCTGGAGATCCGGGGATTCACCATGTGGACCAATGTGTACGGAAGGGGAAGTGTGACGGGCGATCCCCACATGAACACCCACACCTGGCCCGAACAGAACGGGGCCGTTCTCACCATTGTGGAAGATCACACAGTAGACCGGGTGCTGCATTACGTAAAAATAATGGACGAGGAAAACCAGGAAGTGGGCATTCGCGCTTTCGTTTGGGAAATTACCGGCGGTTACTGAATAAATCGCTGCCCCTTTTCTTTAACATAGTTTCCCTCTGAAAATAAATGTATCTTTGCTAACCCGCCCGGGAAAGGAAGGATGCCGGAGCACCCGGGGAACAAAGTGTAACCGGAAAAGGAAGATCGAAAACCCAGATAACTGATATCCAGTATGCCATCCATTTCAGAAAAAGGAAAACGTATGCCGGCTTCCCCCATCAGGAAGCTGGTTCCCTTTGCGGAAGAAGCCAAAAGAAAAGGCCGCAGGGTGTATCACCTGAACATCGGCCAGCCCGACATTCCCACACCGGACGTGGCCATGGAGGCCATCCGGAACACCGACCTGAAAGTGATCGAATACAGCCACTCGGCGGGGAACGAATCCTACCGCAGAAAACTGGCCGGCTATTACCGGTCGGTGGGAATCGATATCGACCATACCCAACTGCTGGTCACCACCGGCGGATCAGAAGCCCTGCTGTTCTCCATGCTTTCGGTTCTGAATCCAGGCGACGAAGTGATTATTCCCGAACCCTTCTATGCCAATTACAACAGCTTCGCCCTCATTGCCGGAGTGAAGGTGGTTCCGGTAACGGCTACTATCGAGAACGGGTTCGCCCTCCCTCCCATGGAGGAACTGGGCCAGAAGATCACCCTGAAAACCCGGGCCATCCTGATATGCAATCCCAACAATCCCACAGGGTACCTCTATTCACGAAAGGAGCTGGAACAGCTCCGGGAAATGGTTCTGAAACACGACCTGTACCTTTTCGTGGACGAGGTATACAGGGAATTTTGTTACGATGGAAAAACCCATTTTTCGGCCCTGAACCTTCCGGGAACAGACCAGCACGTGATTGTGGTCGATTCGGTATCGAAAAGGTACAGCGCCTGCGGGGCACGCATCGGGGCCATCATCACCCGGAACAGCGAAGTGCTGCAAACAGCCCTGAAATTCGCCCAGGCCCGCCTCAGCCCCCCCACTCTGGGACAGATCCTGGGAGAAGCAGCCGTCGATACACCGAAATCGTATTTCGATGAGGTATACCAGGAATACATCCAACGGAGGAACTTCATGGTCGATGCCCTGAACCGTATGGAGGGAGTGATATGCCCCATGCCGGGCGGTGCGTTCTACACCATCACCCAGCTGCCGGTTGACGATACCGACCGTTTTTCACAGTGGCTGCTGAGTGATTTCGAATACGAAAACCAAACGGTGATGCTGGCTCCGGCCTCGGGGTTTTATTCCCGGCCCGAACTGGGGAAAAAGCAGGTACGCATTGCCTACGTGTTGAAAATCAACGACCTGAAAAACGCCATGAAATGCCTGGAGGAAGCCCTGAAAGTATATCCGGGCCGGACGGTTTGACCAATGTTCCTCTATGATCCCGGCAGACAAAGTCTGATCCGGTAATGGCATTGATGACAAACGGATAGTGAATTCCAGAAGAAAAAACTAGTCAGGAAAACAGAAATCTACGTAGACAACTGGCTATGTACTAATATATGGTGTGCCCATTTTTAATTTTTTCAATTCAGCAAGTGCATTTACAACACTTAATGACAGCCAGAACCATAATTTAACCTTCTCGCTTTCTTTGATTTGA
>DSCJ01000130.1 GCA_011049175.1 Bacteroidota bacterium
AGGAAAAAGCCTGTTGTCGTTGCAGTGGGGTGTTTTTCAACTTCCCGGGGTCAATCCGGAAGGCTGGATTACGCAAAGCGTGATCCATTATAGGAGAGCTTACCAGGAAAAAGCCTGTTGTCGCTACGCTCCAACTGGTCTTTTCCCTTTCAGTCCCTTATGGAAGCAAGCTTCCAACGGTCCTGAAAGGGAAAAGCCCGATACGCCTTTCGGCGTATCAGGCTTTTTCCTGGTAGCGGGGGCTGGATTCGAACCAACGACCTTTGGGTTATGAGCCCAACGAGCTACCACTGCTCCACCCCGCAATGTTCAGGGTGCAAATTTAATATTGTTTTTGCTGGATGCAAAATATATTATGTAAAAATTATCATTACTATACTCTTTTGTGTTCATTCGAAAAATATATGCCGTTGAATCCGGAAGTTTTTGTTCCGGTTGCTTAAAGCAGCGCTGGAAAAATATATTGTCTGCCCCTGAAAAAAAAATCGTACACCGTATTTTGGATTTAAAAATTATTTAATATTGTGCTTTCAGACAGTAAATAGCGTTGTTTCTGCAATTATTTGTATAACAATAACATAGTACTTTTTTTGAGTGAGATGTTCTCAAAAAAAACATGAAACCCCTGAATAAAATGATGCTGTCTCAGCGACCTGATGAGGACGTGGAGACAGAGCCTCCAGGTAAAGTGGTTTTGACCCGCCCTCGTGTACGTAAAGCGGTCACCCTCCCAAGGATAAAAAACAACCTCCCTGTCAGTGACAGAAGCCTTGCCTTCATGGCCCGGCATTTTCCTGATGCCTCCCTACAGGAATGGAACGACTGGCACTGGCAACTGAAGCATTCCTTTACCACCTTCGACCAGCTCTCCTCCGTGCTGGATCTGACGGAAGAGGAATTGCTGTGTACACGCGAGAAACGCAAATTGCCCCTGCGCATTACGCCTTATTTTGCCGGTGTTCTTGAAACGGGGGATCCTACTTCCGCCCTACGACGCACCATGGTCCCTGATATGCGGGAACTGCATGCGGCGCCCGAAGAGCAATCCGACCCTCTGGGCGAGGAGAACCAGAGTCCACTGCCCCAGTTGGTGCACCGTTACCCCGACCGGGTTCTGTTCCTGACCACCGGCTTTTGCTCGGCCTATTGCCGTTACTGTACCCGGAGCCACCTGGTTTCAAAAAAGGATAAGGTGCATGCAGGCATTATCCAGTGGGACAAAGCCATTGAGTACATCCGTCGGCATCCGGAAGTGCGGGATGTGCTCCTTTCCGGGGGCGATCCTTTGACCCTGTCCGATGCCCGACTTGAATACCTGCTGATGAAATTACATGCCATTCCACATGTGGAGATTATCAGAATAGGCTCGAAAGTACCTGTGGTAATGCCCCAGCGTATTACCCCCGCTCTGGTCAGGATGATGAAGAAATATCATCCGCTGTATATGAGCATCCATTTCACACACCCCGACGAACTGACACCGGAAACCGCTCATGCCTGTAACATCCTGGCCGATGCAGGTATTCCCCTGGGAAGCCAGACCGTTTTGCTGAAGGGGATCAACGATGAGGTGGAGATTTTCAGGAAACTGATGCAGGGGCTGCTGAAAATACGGGTAAAACCCTACTACATTTACCAGTGTGATCCAATCCCGGGGTCCTCGCATTTTCGAACTCCGGTATCAAAAGGACTGGATATCATCCGGGGACTCAGGGGATTTACTTCCGGTTATGCGGTGCCGCATTTTGTGGTAGACGCTCCCGGAGGCGGGGGAAAAATCCCCCTGCTTCCGGAATACGTGGTGGGCAGGAACGAAAAGGGTTACCTCCTGGTGAATTACCGGGGGAAAGTGTACCTGTATCCTGAACCCGCTACAGGGGAACACTCAACTTAAGCTGTTCCTGATAATAATCCTGACCTCTACACTATGTTCGTGATCAGAAGGATCGGCGATGATATCATGCCGGCCGACAGAGATGCTGTTCTGCAGGTGCTGGATATTCTCAGGAGTCATTTCCCCGATGTGGACGAGAAAAAAATCCTGGAAATTCCCGAGCAGCTCAAAAACCCGCTCAAATACCGGTTCCGTACCACCCTGCTGGTGGCTGAAAACCGTTCGGGCAGAGTACTGGGATTTGCCCTGCTCATGTATGCTTCCGACCTGAAATTCTGTTATCTCGATTATATTGCCACACGGAAAGATGTGATTGCAGGAGGAATAGGCAGTTCCCTTTACGAACGGGCAAGGAATGAAGCCCTTGACCTGGGGGCTACGGGATTGTTTTTTGAATGCCTCCCCGATGACCCGGCCCTGTGCACCGACCCACAGGGTCTGGAACAGAACAGGGCCCGCCTTCGCTTTTATGAACGTTTCGGAGCATTCCCCCTGTTGAATACCCGGTATGAAACCCCGGTCAATCCGTCCGATTCATGCGCTCCATATCTTGTATGTGATTTTCTGGGAAAAGAAGGGACCATGAGCAGTGACCGTGCCTGCAGGATCATCCGGGCCCTGCTGGAACGCAAATACCCCGATTACTGCCCGGAGGAATATATCCGCGAGGTGGTCAATTCCGTGACCGATGACCCTGTGGTGCTGAGGCCTCCCCGATATATAAGGAAAAAAGAACCCATCCCTTCCGTCCCCGGGGCACCCGTCATAAGAATGATTGTGAACGACCGGCATGCCATACATCATGTGCACGAGAGAGGATATGTCGAATCACCGGTGAGGATAGCTTCTATCTACCGGGAACTGATGGCATCGGGTTGTTTCAGGGAAGTGCCTGCGGAAAGATTTTCTGAAAGACACATCCTCGAGGTGCATGATGCGGGGTATGTGAAGTACTTCAAAAGGATCTGCGAACAACTGCCGGCCGGGAAATCGGTCTATCCCTATGTTTTTCCCATCCGGAATGCTGCCAGGCCCCCTGCCGACGATTCGGTGCGGGCTGGTTATTACTGCATGGATACATTTACGCCCCTGAATAAAAATGCTTACCTGGCTGCCCGCAGGGCGGTAGACTGCGCCCTAACCGGAGCCGTGCACATTCTGGGAGGAGAAAAAGCCGTGTATGCCCTGGTCAGACCCCCCGGTCATCATGCCGAACGGAAAGTGTTCGGAGGATTCTGCTATTTCAATTCCGGAGCCGTGGCCGCTCATTATCTCAGCCGGTACGGCCGGGTGGCCATGCTCGATATAGATTACCACCACGGGAATGGACAACAGGATATTTTTTATGCCCGTCCCGATGTGCTGACCGTTTCCATACACGGTCATCCGTCCTTTGCCTATCCTTATTTCAGCGGGTATGCCGACGAAAGGGGGGAAGGTTCTGCCGTGGGAACCAACATAAATTTCCCCCTGAAAGAAACAACCGGCGGCGAAGAATACCGGAACATCCTGGCAAAGGCTTTGCGCAGGATCAGGTTGTTCAAACCCTCTTTTCTTGTAGTGCTTCTCGGTCTCGATACGGCACAGGGGGATCCCACCGGAACCTGGAGCCTGCGCGCCGGTGATTTTCAAAAGAACGGCGAGATGATCGGAAGCATGCGTATTCCCCTGCTGCTGGTGCAGGAAGGGGGATACAAAAACCGGATCCTGGGACAGAACGCCAGGGCTTTTTTTAACGGATTGATGAACACTTTATATCAGAAAGAAAAATGAAGATCGGAATGACCTATGATCTGAGGGAAGAATACCTGGCCATGGGATATACCCGGGAAGAAACGGCCGAGTTCGACGGAATAGAAACCATCGAAGCCATTGACGGTGCGCTCCGCAGAATGGGCTTTGAAACAGACCGGATCGGCCACGCCCGGAACCTGGTAAACCGCCTGGCCGCCGGCCATCGGTGGGACCTGGTATTCAATATTGCTGAAGGATTGTACGGGAGCGGCCGGGAAGCCCTGGTTCCGGCCCTGCTCGATCATTACCTGATCCCGTATGTGTTCTCGGGCCCCCTGGTGATGGCCCTTACCCTCGACAAAGCCCTGGCCAAACTGGTGGTTCGGGAGGCAGGTGTGGCCACCCCCGATCATTTTATTGTTCGCAAGCCTGAGGATATCGCCCTGATTTCCCTGCCTTATCCCCTGTTTGCGAAACCCCTGGCAGAAGGTACCGGCAAGGGCATCAGCGGAAGCTCGGTGATCAGGTCTCCCCGGCAGCTGAAACAGGTATGTACCGGATTGCTTGAACGGTTCCGACAGCCCGTGCTGGTGGAAACCTATCTCGAGGGAAGGGAATTTACCGCCGGAATAGTAGGGACAGGCGTTGATGCCCGGTGCATCGGGGTGATGGAGATCGTGCTGAACAGGCATGCGGAAAAAGGGGTGTATTCCTATGCCAACAAGGAAGAATGGGAAAAAAGGGTGAGATACACCCTGCCTGATCCGGAAGAGGAAAAAATCGTGAAGGAGGTGGTACTGAAAGTATGGCTGGCGATTGGAGGGGAAGATGGGGGAAGGGTAGATATCCGTTTCGATCGGCAGGGGATCCCTCACTTCCTGGAAGTGAACCCGCTGGCGGGGATACATCCTACCCATTCCGACCTGCCTATTCTGGCCCGGCTGAACGGAATTGATTACCACACCCTGATGACCATGATCATGGAATCGGCCCTGAAAAAAGTCAAAACAACTGCCTGTGAAAAAAGTGCTGATTCTGGTCAATGACCCCGGTAAGGAAGCTTCCCCCGATGTGCAGGATGTACTGATGCAGGCTGGTGCGGTGGAAAATGTACTGCGTGAAATGGATGCGGAGGTAAAACGGTTTTCTGTGTCACTGAATCTGGAAGCACTGGATTCCCTGCTGCAGAAAGATCCTCCCGATCTGGTTTTCAACCTGGTGGAATCACTGGCCGGCAGGGGAGCTCTGTTACATCTGGTGCCGGCCCTGCTGGAGGTCCGGTACATCCCCTTTACGGGAAGCGGTTCCTACGGGTTGTACCTTACCACCCATAAAGTGCGGGCGAAGAGGATCATGCGGCAGCACGGGATACATACTCCCGACTGGATAAGCCTTCCGGCGGATACCTTTCCCGAAAAGGGGAAAAGGTATATCATGAAGCCGGTTTCAGAGGATGGATCGGCCGGTATCCACGATGCTTCCCTGGTACAGGCTGGGGAACTAACCCGGGAAATCCTGAGCGGGTCGACAACTCCAGCTTATTTCCTGGAAGAGTATCTTCCGGGAAGGGAATTCAACCTCTCGGTGATAGCGGGTCCGGAAGGACCGCAGGTATTGCCAGCGGCAGAAATGCAGTATCTGGATTATCCGGCTGACAAGCCCCGCATTCTGGGCTATGCAGCCAAATGGGAGGAAAACAGTTTTGAATACCGCCATACGGTTCGCCGTTTTGAAATGGCAGAAACCGACAGGGTGCTGGTCCGGGAAATGGAAAGAATCAGCCTGCAATGCTGGCATTTGTTTGAAGCCAGGGGATACATCCGGGTGGATTTCAGAACCGATGCGGAGGGCAATCCCTGCGTGATAGAGGTCAATGCTAATCCATGTATATCCCCTGATGCGGGATTCCCGGCTGCCTGCCTGCATGCCGGCATTGGGTACAGAGAAATGATCCTGAGAATTCTAAACGATCTTACTGTATGAACACAAACGATCTGGTATTCCGTACAGACCCGGTGGCCGGTGATCCGGAGCGGGTGGAAGAAATGGTAAAGGCTACCGGATTTTTCCGGGAAGATGAAACGGCGGTCGCCGTGGAACTGGTCAGGGAAAGACTTGAAAAAGGCAGAAAAAGCGGGTATGAATTTATTTTTGTCGGGAAAGACGGTGAAACGGTGGCATACTGTTGCTATGGCCTTATTCCCTGTACGCTTCACAGCTACGATCTGTACTGGATCGTGACCCATCCTGCGCATATGAAGCAGGGGATTGGCAGCATCCTGCTGGTGAAAACCGAACAAGCCGTGAGCCAGGCCGGAGGCAGGGGTATATATGCGGAAACCTCGTCAAGAGTACAATACCTTCCTACCCGTTTGTTTTATGAGAAAAACGGGTATCGCATAAAAGCCCGTTTTGAAGACTTTTATGCTCCGGGGGATGACAAGGTGGTATATGTAAAATACCTGTAACAAAAAGAGGCTGTATTTGCTGCCTCTCTTTTCTCCTCCTAATCGTTGCCAGAATCTTCCAATTCCTCCAGGGATTGTTTAAGGTCCTTCTCTAGGGATTCGATATCGGTTCCCCAGCGGTCCATGTACCGATCGGCAGCTCTTCTGGCTGTCAGGCCGATGATCAGCATGATGGCGGCAATAACCACCAGTACGATGCCTATTACTTTGGTGGTGCTTTCCTTGGCCTTCAATGATTGAACCAGGGCATGGTACAGCATCCAGATCCCGTACAGGTTGATGATCAATGTGATCACCGCACCCAGTACCGAACTGATTCCCGAGGCAAATCCAAAGAAAGCGCTGATAGGCATCAGGACCATCAACGAAGCCGTTACCCGCATGCTGGGCTCAAAATCGGTTTTTCCTCCGCAAATGGCCGAAAGTACCAGTACAATGATGGCGCCGATGAACAAACCGATAATAGCGCCGATAATGGCCCAGATAAAGGCCATCACTCCCACAGCACTGCCGAACAGGCCTCCGGTAACCGCTCCTACCTTCAGGAGGCCCCACAGCAGGGCAAAAATACCGGCAATAACCCCGTAAACCAGCGCTTTGAGAATAGGTTCTCCCAGGCCACCCTCTGTTTTCATGGAGGCAAAATAGGCTTTGGGGTTAAACAATGAATCCTTCGATTCCTTGATCAGATTGTTGAAATTGAAGCTACCGTTGCTCATAGTGGTTAGATGTTATAGTTGGAGAATGCAAGATAAAAAATTTTACAGGGATATAAAATTTTCTGATGGCTTTCAGGTGGATAATATTACCGGTTCATTGAAAAGGGAACGCTCCGGGGGCCGGATTGCCCTCTGCTAATGACCGTCCATTTTTTGTTGTTCATGCACCAGATCTTCCAGTGAGGTGGTTGAAAAATGATCGATGACCAGGTGGTTGAGGCTTTCCCAGAAACCCTGTGCCGCGCAATGCCCGTTTTTGTTACAGTGCACATGCTCCGACAGGCAATCAATTACATGGATACCCGGATCAAAGGCCAGGTGGATATCGAGCATACTGATCTCTGAAGGGGGGCGGGTAAGGATATAACCGCTTTTCCTGCCCCTGACCGGGGTGATGAGTCCGGCTACTTTCAGGGCATGGATAATGTGGTCGAGGTACTTGACAGAAAGATTCTGCTTTTCGGCAATGTCCTTCTGGTATATGCCCTCATGGCCGGTGTGGCGGGCAATTTCCATCATGGTACGTATACCGTACCTGGTTTTGGTTGAGAATTTCAAAACAGACGATTTGGTTTTACGTGAACGAAAATTACAAAGAATTCGATAGACTTTTCCTGCCGGAGGACACAATCGAAGGAGAAAACGTGGAATAAAGCGGCCGGACACTGCGTTTCGCTGGTCCGGCCGGCTTTTTATGTGAATGAAACCGCTTCAGAAAGAAATGCCTGCCTCGAACATCAGTCCCCGGAATCCGGCATCGGCCATCCGGTAGGTGACAAAGTCGCGGTACTGCTGGTTAACATATTCCAGCCGGGTGATGATGTTTTCTGTCAGTTTCCATCCGGCAACAGCCTGAAACCTGGTTACTTTTTCATCGTTCAGATTGGCTGCCGTATTGTAGCGTACCCCGCCGTAAAACTGTTTTTCCTTTCCGAAATAATACAGTCCTTCTGCTGCCCATTGCGTAAATCCGTAATCGGCAGCTCCGAAAGCGGTGGTTCCCCGCGTGTTTTCCCATGTGGCGAATACTTTCAGTCCGCCCGCTTTTACGAACAGATTGGCCATCAGTGAATGGTTCTTATCGGTAAATCCCGGCCCCCAGTTACCTGTCATGTGGCTGCTGGCGGGGTCCACATCGGAAGCATTGCCGGTTTGCGGTTTCATCACCAGGTAATATCTGGATCCGGTACGGTCGCCGTTGTAAAGGGAACCGAAGTGGTGACGGGCATTATGAAATCCCGACAGGGTGGCACGGAGTCTCCATGTGTTCCCGAATTCGCCGTCGTAACCCGCTTTCCAGTGAAAAGCCAGTTCTTCGTGCAGGTTGTATGCGGTATAGGTGCCCGATCCGGCATGGTAACCTGAAAGGGCCGGTTTCAGTGATCCGCTGTTCAGTCCGGCCATCAGCAGGATACCACTGCGGCGGAAAAGGATCTCTGCTGCCGGGGCCGTGGTGAAGGATTCCATGATGTAGTTTCCGACAAACGGATTGTTTATGATCCGTCCGTTATCCGACCGGCGGAAATGAGCATCGCCGAAATTCAGCTCCATCACGCCCACTTTGACGGTGGTGGATTCCATAATCCGGTCCAGAAAATCCGAATGCAGGAAAGGCAGGGCATCGATCAGCAGGTAGCCGCCCTTTACCCAGGCCTCCACATGATGCCTGGAAGACAGATAAGTGGTAAGGTTTACCCGGATTCCCGGCGCCAGGTCGGCTTTTACCACCAGGTTGGCTGTTGGCAGGTTGATCCCTTTTCCCAGGGGGATCAGCTCCAGGGAATCGGAATAATGCTCCAGCGACTGGTACTGGAGGGCGAAATCGGCCCCGATCTGTACGCGTACTTTTTCAAAATCATCTCCGGTGATCTTATCCGTTTCAAATGTCTGGGCAGGCAAATTCAGGGCCATGCCCGAGATTGCCAGAAGGGTAAGCAGTTTTTTCATAGTATGAGAATAGCAGGTTTGTTTGAAATGTTTAACAGGTTATTCTTTGGAAGCGGAGATTTCCTGATTTCCCCTTTCGAAAAAGAAAGTGAATTCCACCCGCACGGTATCGCCGGTTTTCAGGGTTCCCATCAGGGCGGTTGGAGGATCCACTCCAAAATCGGTCATATTCAGTGATACTTCTCCTTCCACTCGGATCTGTCCGTTCTCCAGGAAGCTTCCCTGAAATGGGACCGATACATTCCGGGTATTTCCGGCCAGGGTGAGCTGGCCGATGACAGTTCCCTTGAAACTGTTGCCGTTGGGGGAAAATTCGGCCTGTGAAAGATAGCTGAACACGATCTCGGAATGTTCATCGGTACGGAGGGCTTCATGGGCTTTCTTATCCATCAGTTTGCGGTCGCTGGCCAGGCTGGCGGCATTTCCGGTAAAACGGATCGATTCGATGCCGGTGATCCGGTTGCCTTCCTCCTCGAAGGAGAGGGTACAGAGCATAGACTCCAGCTGCATTTCCCAGTCGTGCAATGAGGAGGTCCCGTGCAGGATGACCCGGCTGTTGCTCTTCACCATGTTATAGGTTTCTCCTGCCAGGCCTGGACCGGTAGCCAGCAGAAGGGTCAGCAGGGCCGTTCCGGCCAACCGGGACCATATTTTTATTTTTTGAGTGATCATGAATGTTTTGTGTTTGGTTTATTCATTATTATATACTATATATCCTATAAAATTAATAGGACAAAAATAATAAACATATTCCTTATGCGGAAATAATATTTTACATGTTGTGGAGCAGAAAGGTTGATCAAAGGGAATGAACCGGGCACTGTCCGGAAAAAATCCGAACAGAGATAAATCATAATATAATCATACTACATTTCACAACAATCAGTTAAATAAATGAATAATGACAATAAACTACGTAGACAACTACGTAGAAAACTACGTAGCTTGAGTTCAAGATTGAATTCAAGAATTTAGTGCAACATATCGTAAGTTGCACTATGAAAAAGGATATCTTTTCTCCGGACTACCTAAAAAGCATTAGCAGACAAAGGGTTTTTTGCATTCTTTTTTGCCCTCAAAAAAGAATGTCGCTTCGTTTAGGGAACGGAGCGATAAAATGGCCGGTGGGATGTAACTATCAAAAAGTAAGAGGCAATAGCGAATTTTTATTTCACCTGACAGGTGATGGCTTTCTTTCTGTAATTGAATGAATAGCTGTATTAAATTAAATCTTTTGATAAAGACTTGTGAATGTGAGGACGTAGCGCCCGTTTCCACATACAGAAATATTTTCCGGATGCCATTTCATCTGCCGGCGGTCGGACAAGGATTTTTTGTAATCGGGATTATTTTTGGGACAGCCCCATGCGGCATCCTGGCAAGATGGCCATATCAGCCATTCTGCACAATGCCTGATTCATCTGAAGGATGACAGGAACCAATGGCAGTCCTTAGGGTGTTCGGGAGTACAGGTACCTCTTGATCTTATGGGTGGCGGTTTTTTCAAAGGGCTGGGGATGGTACACCACCATTTGAAGACGGGCAAACTTACTCACCCGGGCATTGACGTACTCCTGCAGCTCTTTCATGTGATGATCAATGTATTCTTCTACCGATCTGCAGGCTTCTTTTCCGCTTTGTCTGGCATCGGACATCAGGTCCTGTACCCGTTTTTCTATCTCATCCCGGTTCAGGTGCACCAGGGCAACCAGTTTGCCTTTCTGTTTGATAACCAGTGATTCCAGCACATTTTTGTACGAATTGATCACCGATTCAATGTCTTCGGGCATGATATTCTTTCCGTTGGCGCCCAGGATCATGTTTTTGATCCGGCCGTTGATGTGAAGATTCCCTTTCCGGTCGAACGATCCCAGATCACCGGTACGGAACCACCCGTCGGATGTCATGACCTGTTCGGTAAGGTCGGGACGCCTGTAATAGCCTTTCATCACGTTGTCGCCTCTGACCAGAATTTCTCCCTGCCCGCTTCCGGGTCGGGATTCCTCCAGTTTGACTTCCACGTCGCGTATAACGGGGCCGGTAGATTGCCAGGCTATCTTCCGCCCGATACCTCCGGCCACCAGGGGGGCGGTTTCCGTAAGACCGTATCCGATGGCATAAGGAAAGCGGGCCTCCCGCAGGAAACGTTCCACGGTTCCGTCCAGCTTCGAACCCCCGATGCCGAAAAATACCAGCTTTCCTCCAAAGGTTTTGTACAGCTTTTTGCCGGCCAGGTAATGGAGTATCTTCCGGAAAAAGGCGGTTTGATACAGGGTTCGCATCACACCGTTTTTTGTGAGCGAGGGTACCACACTGTTCCGGTAGATTTTTTCAATGACCAGGGGCACGCTGAGCATGCAGGTAGGCCTTACAGCTTTCATGGCAGGAACCAGCACGCTGGCGGTGGGGGGCTTGTCAAGATAATATACTCTGGCTCCTCCCAGGATGGGAAGGATCAGGCCCAGTGTATTTTCATAGGTATGGGCCAGGGGCAGGATGGACAAAAACCTGTCATCCGTACTCACCGGCTGGATATCATAACCCCGGATGGCATCGAAAACAATGTTCCGGTGGGTCAGCATAACCCCCTTTGAATTACCCGTTGTGCCCGAGGTATAGATGATGGCAGCCAGGTCGTCTTCCTCCACTTCGGCCGGCAGCAAAGCCTGGCCTTCCGGTTCTTTTTTCCCTTCCCTGACGGGGGTGGTATCCACTTCCTCCAGCAGCAAGCGGTGTTCCGGAAGGGAAAGTTCATTTGCAATCAGGCGGTCCAGCTGCTTCTGGCTGGCAATCAGTACATTCGACTCCGAATGATCCAGTACCTGGGCGATTTCACCCGGAGTAAACTCGGGCATGATGGGAACCACCACCGCGCCCATGGAAACAACCGCCAGGTAAACCACGGCCCACCGGGGCATATTCGGTCCCAGCAGGGCCACACGGTCACCCTTATGTACGCCCATTCTCCGGAAATCTTCCTGCAAATGGCGGATTACAGGAATCATCCCCGAATAGGAAACGGGTTCTTCTCCGATAAAGGAAACAAAGGGATGGGATCCGAACTGTCCGGCACTTTCCACCACCAGTTCCCGCAGGGTAAATTTGTTGATTTTAAGCATGATTGTTATATAACATACCACAAAGGTACGGCTTTTCTTTTCAATTATAAATTATTGTAACCTAAAATTATACACTGTTATGGAACTCCGGTGAACAGGCTTTTTTCCTTTGGGGAAGTATTTGCGTATCATGCTGAACAGGTGTAATTTTGCCAGCGGAGACAGTATTGACCCTGTTCCGTAAAGGAATACATGGCTATCTGAAGTTTTGTAACAAATGAGGTATTTATCCCGTCTTACCGTATAAATGGTTTGAGGATATGATCGAGAAATTCTTCCGGCTCGGAGTCCGGCACATGATCAGGCAGAAAGCCTATGTTTTCATTAATATTCTTGGACTGGCTGTTGGTATTACCAGTTTTATCCTGATCGGTCTTTTTGTATTGCATGAACTGAGCTATGACAGGTTTCACGAGAAAGGCGACAGGATCTACAACCTGGTGCTGGATGGCAAGATTGGTGAGCAGGAAGTGATGGGTTCGTTTACATCGGCTCCCATGGCCCCCACTTTTCGCGAGGAGATACCTGAGATTGTGGATGCCGTTCGGATGGATCACTGGAGTGTGGTGCTCAGGATTGACGATCGCAGCTATGTGGAAGAAGATTTTCTTCTGGCCGACAGCACGTTCTTTCACATATTTTCTATCCCTTTGCTGCGGGGTAACATTGACGATGTGCTGGATGCTCCCCGCAAACTGGTGTTAACACAGAGCGGAGCCCGTAAATATTTCGGGGAGGAGGATCCAGTGGGAAGACTGATCTACGTGGGCACAGATACCATTCCTTATGAAGTAACTGGTCTCTGTGAGGATGTTCCTGAAAACAGCCATTTTACTTTCAATGCCCTGGCGTCATTTGTCACCAGCAGCCGGGCCAACAATACCGACTGGTTCAGCAACAGCTTTCCCGCCTATGTGCTGCTGGCGGAAGGGGCTTCTGCCGAAGTGGTGCAGGAAAAGATCAGTGAGGTGATGGTTCGCCATATGGGTCCGCAGATCGAACAGGTCATGGGAATTACCCTTGATGATTTTCTTGCTTCGGGAGGCAGGTACGGAATCAGGCTGCAGCCTCTGAAGGATATCCACCTGAATCCGGATATCCTTACAGGATTCAAGCCCTCCAATGACCGGAAATACATTTACATATTCTCCCTGGTGGCCATTCTCATCATTGCCATTGCGATCATCAACTACATGAACCTGGCCACTGCCCGTTCGGCCGGGAGAGCCCATGAGGTGGGCATACGCAAGGTGCTGGGTTCCTCACGCCGCCTGCTGGTGTGGCAGTTCCTTACCGAATCGGTGCTGATGAGCCTGCTGGCCATGGGGGTGGCTCTGGTGCTGGTTGAATTGCTGATTCCTTTTTTCAATCAGCTGATGCAGATTGATCTGACACTGCCCTATCTGGGAAACCCGTATACCATTCCCGGCCTGGTGCTGCTGGCCTTGCTGGTGGGACTGTTGTCAGGGTATTATCCGGCATTCTACCTTTCTTCTTTCCGTCCCCTGGCCGTTTTGTCAGGTAACCTGAAAAGGGGAGCAAAAAGCGGCAGGTTACGCGGTTTGCTGGTAATATCACAGATGGTGATTTCACTGGCCATTATCCTATGTACCCTGGTTATTTCCCGTCAGCTGCATTATATGCTGAACAAGGATCTGGGTTTTGACCGGGAACACCTGATCGTGGTGCAGAATATGAATGCCCTGGAACGGAGGATTCCCGTTTTCAGGGAACAGGTAAGCAGAATTCCCGGGGTTGTGGCCTGCAGCCATTCGACCGCAGTTCCGGGACATCCGAACAACAACAACGGGTACACGATCGTTGGCCGGCCCAGTGAGGAAATGATACTGATGACCACCGCCTGGGTAGATCCGTATCATTTCGAAACATACGGATTTGAGCTGGCGGAGGGCAGGTTTTTCTCAGAAGAAATGCCATCCGACAGTTTTGCCTGTGTGATCAATGAAAGTGCCGTGAGGCAATTCGGGCTGGAGGAACCTTTGCAGACCCGTTTTCAGCAACCATACGACCTCGAGGGAAGAAAAATCAGTCAGGTGATCGGGGTGGTGAAAGATTTTCATTTCGCCTCCCTGCATGAACCCATCCAGCCCCATGTTTTTCGTTTTGCGGGCCCGGATTCATATTGGGGATACCTCACTGTGCGCGTGAAAGCGGAAGATTACCAGCGGGTGGTTCGGGATCTGGAAACTATCTGGAAAGAATTTTCCCACAATATGCCCCTGCAGTATTTCTTTATGGATGACGATTTTAACCGGTTGTACCGGGAAGAACAGCGTACCCGGAATCTGGCCCTGGCCTTTGCCATCCTGGCTATATTCATTGCCAGCCTGGGATTGTTCGGGTTGTCGGCCTTTACCGCAGAGCAGCGTACCCGAGAGATCGGGATCAGAAAATCGCTCGGTGCTTCGCCCACCGTAATCATGGTCATGCTTATCCGGGAGGTGGCCGTACTGATCGGACTGGCAACCCTTATTGCCTGGCCGGTGGGTTATTACTTCCTCAGAAACTGGCTGAATAATTTTTCTTACCGCATATCGCTCAGTGTGTTTGATTTTCTGATCTCACTGCTGGTGGTGCTGATCGTAAGCTGGATCACTATCAGTTACCGTTCGTGGCAGGCTTCCCGCACCAATCCTGCTATGGCGTTGAGGCACCAGTAACCTGAACGGCTGCTGAAAAGAATCCCTGTCCTTTTGGGTTTCCACCGAAAAATTCATTTATTTCATACGGTGGAAAAAACCATGAAATGGGAAAAGAAAGCAGCCTGATAAACAAAGCCCTTCTTGAAGAACTGATGGAACTCAGGCATTTTCTGCATGCCCATCCTGAAGTTTCAGGGAATGAAAAACGTACGGCCGCGGCCCTGATCGATTTTATCAGGCCGGTATCCGGGGCCGAAATGGTTTCGCGGGTGGGAGGTTACGGATTCCTGGTGGTTTTCGACAGCGGAATCCCGGGTCCGTTCCTGGCTTTCCGGGCCGACATGGATGCCCTGGATATTCAGGAAACCGTTGACAGGCCATACCGGTCTGTTCACACGGGTATTTCCCATGCCTGCGGGCACGATGGGCACTCGGCCATTCTGGCGGGAGTGGCCCGCCGGATGGACGATCATCCCCTGAAGAAAGGCAAGGTGGCGCTGGTTTTTCAGCCATCGGAAGAAAACGGGGAAGGGGCTCAGCGTATGCTGGAAGATAAAAAGATGAGGGAGTTTTCCCCTGATTTCTGTTATGCCCTGCATAACCTTCCGGGCTTTCCCCTGCACCGGGTGGTAATCAGAAAGGACGTTTTTACCGCTTATGCGAAGAGCCTGCTGGTTTTCCTGAAGGGGAAAACATCACACGCTGCAGAACCTGAGTATGGAGTGAATCCTGCCGCCACCATGGCCCTGTTGCTGCATGCCGCCGGTAAATTTACCAGAAACCGTCCGGCCGATCCCGATTTTACCGTGATTACACCCGTGTACGCCAGGCTGGGTGAAAAGGCTTACGGGGTTTCGGCAGGATATGGTGAGGTGCATTATACCCTTCGTACGTGGACCGAGGAGCGGATGGATGAAACGGCCAGGTTATTTCAGCACCTGGTGAAGAAACAGGCGGAGGAGGAAGGATTGACCGCAGAAACCGCATGGAAATACACTTTTTTCCCTACCCTGAACCATCCAGACGCGGTGGAACACATTGCACGGGCTGCCCGTTCGGCAGGACTGGCTGTTACCGAACCGGACGAACCTTTCAAATGGGGGGAGGATTTCGGCATGTTTACCCGCCGGTTCAGAGGGGCCATGTTCGGGCTGGGATCAGGGGAGAATACGCCTGCCCTGCATAATCCCGATTATGATTTTCCCGATGCCCTGCTGACCACGGGGATAAGTATTTTTACTGAACTTTTGAAAAACCATGGATTGATCTGATGTTTAATACTTCTGTTATCGAACTGAACCGGACTGCTTTACGGAATAATGTGGAATTCATCAGAAATTACCTCCGGGAAGGCTGCCGTTTTTCCTCGGTAATAAAGGGAAATGCATACGGGCATGGTATCCCGGTATATGTTCCCCTGGCAGAGGAATGTGGGGTGGAACATTTTTCCGTGTTCAGTGCAGGAGAAGCCTGGCAGGCACAGAAAGTGGCGAAAAAGGGCCATTCTTTCATGATCATGGGGGCGACTGACCGGCAGGAGATGGAATGGGCGGTACAGCAGAGAATCGATTTCTTCGTGTCAGACCCAGGCGCCCTGCAGGATGCCATCGAATCGGCCGGCAGGGTGGGGAAAAAGGCCCGGATACATCTGGAACTGGAAACCGGCATGAACCGTACCGGATTCGAGCCCAGGGAACTGAGAAAGTCCATTCCCCTCATAAAAAAAGCCAGTCACCAACTGACACTTGCCGGGATATGCACCCATTTCGCCGGTGCGGAAAGTATTGCCAATTACCACCGCATTCAGAATCAGAAGAAAGCCTTTCGCCGGATGGTCAGGTTGATGGCCCGGGAGGGTCTGGAGTCGGAAAACTATCATACGGCCTGTTCGGCAGCGGCCCTTCGCTATCCTGAAACCCAGATGGATATGGTGCGGATCGGGATTCTGCAGTACGGTTTCTTTCCCACAAGGGAGATCCTGATCGATTACATGGTGAAGAAAAAAACCAACGAGAATCCGGTGCACCGGATCCTGACCTGGAAAAGCCGGGTAATGGGGGTAAAAAGGATCAGCAAAGGTTCGTTTGTTGGTTACGGGACCTCCTTTCTGGCTACCAATGACATGATGGTGGCGGCCATTCCGGTGGGGTATGCCCAGGGCTTCAGCCGCTCGATGAGCAACCGGGGCCATGTTCTGATCCGGGGTGAAAGGGCTGCCGTGGTTGGAATGGTGAATATGAACATGATGCTGGTGGATGTGACGCATATCGGGGGGACAGAAAAGGGAGATGAGGTGATCCTCATTGGCAGGCAGGGAGAAAGGGAGATTACCGTGGCTTCTTTCGGGGAGATCAGTGAACAGGTGAACTATGAATTGCTTACCCGCTTGCCGGAATGTATTCCCCGCATCGTGACCGACTGATGTGCGTGAAACCGGTTATGGAGGCAGGGATCAGCCCGGTCAGGGAAGGGTGTCTGCAGACCATTTTTCAGCCCAGGGGGCTTTTTCCCCTTTCAGCAGGGCGACAAAGGTTTCCAGTGATTTGCGTGCTTCCCCGATTGGGTAGTAAAAGGCATCCCAGTGTTCACTGTCTTCCCCGTCGTGGTTGCAGATCACGTAATCAAAATGATGGGCTTCCCTTAATTCACGGTAGGTGCTCTCCGCCCGTTTTTCAATATTTTCCAGGTCACGCAGCGAAAGTTCGCCCTTCTGTTTCCGGGTGCGCCGCAGCAGTTTACGCCGCATGATGTCGGTGAGTAACACCGGCAGGAAAACATTGGTTTCAGGATCGGAGAAATACCGGATTTCTTCGGCCGAAAGGGGCGACATGAATATGCTGAGCTTATTTACGTCCTGCAGTTTGTGGTGGGTCAGGAGAATCTTTCCCGTAAAGGGGTTCCCTTCGAAAAATACATCCCCTTTTTTCAGGAAGTTTTCCATCTCTATCAGATCAAGGGCCTGGAGATCCCCTCTTACATCCATTACCACATAACGGTCATCTCCTGCCATGTTCTGGATTGACTCGCGTGAAGCAAAATAATAATCCACACCGTCCTGTTCCCCCGGCCTGGGTTCGCGACTGTTGTAAAGGATCAGGGGCTGAAGCTTTTCCCTGATACCGGGATATATTCTTTTCAGGGCTTTGTCAAGGGGACTCTTTCCGACACAGGATGGTCCCGACAGAATGATCAGTCTGTGTGATACATTTCCCATGGGTTATATAATTTTTTATAAACGGAGAAATTCCGTTCAAAAACATTAATATTCAGGCAACCTTTATTTTATTTACATATTTCCTTTTATCGTCAAGCTCCCGTCTCAGAGTTCTCGACGCAATGAATATTCTCAGTCCCACCGGCAGGCTTTTCATCATCCATTTATACAGCTTGTTAAAAAACCCGGGAGTAATGACAGTATGCCCTTTGAACGTACGGGTCAGGGCAATATGGGCCACCCGTTCTGCCGGCAGCATGAGGAGCCTGGCCAGCATCCCCTGGCGGTGAATTCTTTCGATAACCTCGGGGTTGGTCATGACCGGCCCGGGGTGGATCACCGACACTTTCACCGGTGTTCCCCGAAGCTCTTCGCGGAGGCCTCTTGAGAAGGAATAAATGAACGATTTGGAAGCCGGGTATACGGTTTTGAAAGGGACCGGACTGAATGCGGCAATGCTGGAAATGTTCAGAATGTAGCTTCGGGAATGGTTTTTCAGTTCCCCGATCAGTAATTTGGTGAGCAGGGCCACAGCCCGGATGTTGAGCATGATGATGGTGTCAATGTAATCGATACTGCATTCGTCGTATTTTCTGCTTCCGCCCAGGCCTGCGTTATTAATCAGCATATTCACCCGGTACCTGGGGACGGCCCAGTGGTACACCCGGGACGGTCCGTCGGGTTTGGTAAGGTCGGTTTCCATGCATTGTACATCCACCCCGAATTCCCGGTTTATATTACGGCAGAGTTCCGGCAGGCCTTCTCCGGGCAGCGATACCAGCAGCAGGTTCATTTTCCGCATGGCACATTCCCTGGCGAAGGCTTTTCCCAGACCCTGGCTGGCACCTGTGATGAGGGTATACACCGGTTCAGCGGATGCCGCATCCTTGTGATACATGATTGCCGGATTGGTGGTTATGAATATTTACGGGCAGAAAGATACAAAAGGTTTTCGAAGGAAAAAATGTGTTTGATTTCAAAAAGGAAAACAGTACATTCACCTGTTAAATCCATAAGCCTATGAAAATAAGGATCAAAAGCCTGCTTTTCTGGTTGCTTGCTATTATCCTGGCAGTCGGAATATGGTATGCCTGGCCTCGCCTGCCCATTATAACGGGATATGCTGCCAAGAATATGTGTTCGGGAATATTTCTTTCTGAAAGAACCCAGGAACAGATTGAGCAACAGGAACTGAATTTTTTCCCCATTAACCTGGCCCGGAATGTGGTGGATATGGAAAACCGGTCGGTAACCAGTTCGCTGCTGGGGCTGGTAAAAAGAACCGCCGTGTACCGGGAGGGACTGGGAAGTGTTCTGGTGATAGGGTGCGATGAGGAAACCCTGAAAAACCAGACGCTGACAAACAAGACATTCCTTCCGGAGAATCCGGATACTATTCCCTGGCCGTTGGGAGACCGGATCGCGGATACGGTGCCGGCCGGACTGGATCGTGAAAAACTGGCGGAGGTGGTTAACGGTATTTTCGACCGGCCGGGAGAGGATCTGAAAAAAACCTTTTCGGCTATTGTGGTATACAAAGGGCAGCTTGTTGCGGAACAATATACTGAGGGAGTTACCGAAGCCACCCGGCTGGTGAGCTGGTCCATGGCCAAAAGCGTGACCAATGCACTGGTGGGAATACTGGTGAAGGAAGGCAAAATTAAACCGGATGCCCCTTGCGGTATTCCGGAATGGGAAAACGACGAAAGATCGTCTGTTACCCTCGACCATCTGATGCGGATGAATTCGGGGCTGGAGTGGGACGAGGATTATTTTGACCTTTCACACGTAACAAAGTTGCTTTACATGGAGCCTGATATGTATGCGTTTGCCGTTGAAAGCCCGCTGGCGCATGAACCTGGGACCCACTGGTATTATTCCTCAGGATCCACCAATATTATTTGCGGCCTGATCAGGAGAACATTTGATAACGACAGTGATTATCACCATTTTCCCCGCAGGGCCCTGTTCAATCCCACCGGTATGCGCAGCGCCGTATTTGAGACCGATCCTTCGGGTACCTTTGTGGGCTCTTCCTATATTTATGCCACCACCCGCGACTGGGCCCGGTTTGGCCTGCTTTACCTGAACAACGGAGTGTTTGCGGGTGACACCCTGCTGCCCGAAGGCTGGGTGGAGTATACCTGCCGGTCGACAGAAGGTTCCGGTGGACAGTACGGGGCACTGTTCTGGCTGAACCGTTCGGGAGAATTTACCGATGTGCCTGAAGACATGCTCTTTGCAGACGGTTTTAAGGGGCAGCGAATCTTTATCCTTCCCTCGCACGACCTGGTGGTAGTCCGCATGGGATATTCCTCTGAAACGGTCGATTTCAACCGGTTCCTTGCCGACATACTTGCTTTGTTGCCTGATTAATTCCTTACTGCCCATGAAAAAAGTAGCTTGCTGGCTCCTGCTTATCCTTTTTACCGTTTCCTGCTCCAAAATCTTTGATGTGGAGGATCCTTTCAGGAAAGGTTTGGTTTCATTCGGGGAAAGGCCTTATTATCAGAATAACCACATTGTGTTCTCAGGCAGGATACAATACGGTATTACCGGGAAGCCGGCCGATATCGAATACGAGGTGAAGGAAGGTTCCCGGGTGATTGCTTCCGGGAAGGTCAGGGCCGACAATGACCAGACCGGGCTGAAAATTATTTTCGAATCGGATCTCGAAGATGTATATGTGCCTCAGGACACATACGGGGGGAAGAAAATAGTGGTGTTTCTCGATCCGGATCTCAAGCTGGTGGCAGAGGAATATCTGGACGGATCGGAGGTGTATCAAACAGATACCCTGCTGATCCCGTATATGTGGTAGTCATCGTGCCAGTGACCGGTTTGCCGGGTCAGCCCCCGACAGGAACAAATGGGATATATTTATTATTTTTGGGAAAACCGTCCGGCATGAAATTCATTCGGGGAATTGTACTGTTTTTGTTTCTTGCCTTTCTGCCCTTTTTTTTGCTTCAGGGACAGGATAAACGGGTTTTCCGTCAAATGTTCAGAGAAGCTGAATCGGTTCTTTTATACCTGAATGAGGAGCATGAGGCCCTGAAGCTATTTCTGGAACTTGACCGGATGGACCCGGGGAATGCCCATATTCAGTATAAAACGGGTTTATGTTACCTGCATCTGCCGGGCGAAAAGGATAAGGCCATACCCTGGCTGGAAAAAGCCGTTCGGCACATCTCCAGAGAATATGAACCGGTATACGATGAAAGAAATGCTCCGCCCGATGCCTGGTTTTACCTGGCCCTGGCCTATCATGTGAACAACCGGTTTGATGAAGCCGTTGAGGCCTATAATACATTTATTGAAACGGCCGATATTTCGGGTTATTACGATGTGGAGTATGTACGTGAACAGATCAACGGCTGCCTCAACGCCAGGGAGATGGTGAACAATCCTGTACCCTGCCGGGAAACAAAACTCGACAGAAGAATCAATGCCCATCAGGTCATACTCAATCCTGCCGTATCGGGTGACGGCCGGTCGATGGCCTTTACGGTACGTGAAGCGGATGGATTCAGAATATATTACACAGTGAGAAAAAATGAACGGTGGAATGCTCCGGAAGATATTACAGGTCAGCTGAGAACACGCGGGGATGGTATTACCAGTTCCCTGTCGGCCGACGGAAAGATCCTGATCGTATACCGGGATGCGGGAGGTGCCGGGGATCTTTATATGAGTTACCTGCAAAACGGAAACTGGTCTGCCCTGGAGAAACTCAGCCGGAATATCAATACAAAATACTGGGAGGCCAACGGCTGCCTTTCTCCTGATGGGAATACGCTGTATTTTTCCAGCAACCGGAAGGGAGGTTATGGTAAGCTGGATCTGTACCGATCGGAGAGAATGCCAGACGGGGACTGGGGGCCGGCCATAAACCTGGGCCCGGTGATCAATTCTCCGCTGATGGAGGATGCTCCTTATATGTCAGCTACAGGAGATATTTTGTTTTTCTCTTCCCAGGGTCACGGCAGCATGGGAGGATATGATCATTTTTACAGCGAGAAAACAGCCGCCGGTACATGGAGCCTTCCGGTGAACCTGGGCTATCCGGTCAGCACGGCCGACGATGACCCTTACCTGGCCCCGGCAGGAAGAGGCGACACTGCCTATTATGCCCGTCTGGACGAAGAAACGGGGCGGCAGGTTGTTTCGAGGGTCATCCTGGGCGGTGAGGAGCCGGCTGCGGTAGAAACGGCAAAGGAAATACAGCAGGGAGAGGCTGAGGAGGAAATAAAAGTCCTTTCTGAAATTACCCTGAAGGGCAGGGTCAGGCTGCAGGATAATAAACTGACATCCGGCAGTGCGATACGGGTGAGTGTGGTGGATACGGTTAGCGGTAAGATTTTACAGACCGTACGGCCCGATCCGGAAACCGGAGAATATTCGGTTAGCCTGCCTTCGGGTACATACCGGCTGATCTATGAAGCGGAAGGCTATGAAATACAGCAGCACCACCTGGCCGTAGCTGAGCATGTCGGAAGCCGGGAGGTGAGGGTGTCGACCCGGCTGGCGCCGGTGGGCGTGTCGGGTGGGGAATACCTTCTTATCGATAACATTTATTTCGGGTTCGATTCGTGGGAGCTGGACCGGGAAGCCAGGATGAGCCTGGAAAAGCTGGCCGGTATCATGCATGAGTATCCTGCCCTGGAGTTCGAGTTGATTGGTCATACAGACACGGTGGGCAGTCAGGCCTACAACCTGGTGCTTTCAAAGCGCAGGGCCACTGCGGTGGCACTGTATCTTTTCGATAAAGGAATTGACAGGAGCCGGTTGCTAACCAAAGGGATTGGTGAGATCATAGCGGTAAGGAAAGACGAAAAACCGATGCCGGTGGCCGACGACCCCCGTTATTTCCGTCGTGTGGAAGTAAAACTGAAGGGTGATACCCTTGAGGAAATCAGACAGGAAATGGGGCTGCCTGAATATCTCCGTCCGCCGCTTGACCTGAATTATACCGTCATTGTTTTGAAAGTGAAGGAGAGACTACCCGACGATTATTTTGACGGCTATGAAATGGAGGAACTGAAATACATCCGGGAACAACAGGTTTCCGACGGGTACATTTACACTCTGGGCAGTTTTCCACAGAAGCAAAAAGCCGTTCAATTACTAGGAAAGTTGCGGCAGGAAGGATTTGATGAAGCCACTGTGGTGGATCAGCATGAACTGTCGGAACTGGCAGTGGGGGAAGATCCGGATACAGGTTTTTTTGGGAAACCTGAGAAAATCCATGAGATACCCTGGTATACCATTCAGATCTTTGCCCTGAAGGAAGCCCCACATCCCGCTGCTTTACGGGGCAGGAAGGATATTATGAGTTTTCCCTGCCGGGATGGTTTTGTGAGATATACCATTGGGAAATACCATGGTTTTTCCAGTGCGTTGAAGGCTCTGCCGGGGATCAGGAAGGAATGGTATCCGGATGCCTTTATCCAGGAACTGGAAAAACTGGAAAAAGGGATAGCCGAATAAATTATTGCCCGAACCTGTTTGATATTCTCCATGCCAGGCCGCTGTCTCCAAAACAGTCAGCTACTGGCACATTTTTTTCACCAAATGACACCATTATTATAATAGGGAATACCCGGGGATCGCCGGGTTAATTCCTTTCATTCTCTTACGGTATCTTTGGTATTCAGCAGGTTGGGTTTGTTGTTACGGAGCCTTTTTGTGCACACCCAGTACTTTTTTTCTGCCATGACCGCATCCGGGAATGAAATCCCGGCGTGATTTTTCAAATAGAAAATTTTTAGCAATCGGTTGTATTCATTTAGCCACCCTGCAGGCGCGAATTTTCTTCCTTATGGAAATCTTTCATACTGTCAATAAAATCAAGTCATAAACAAAGAATAACCGGGCGAATTATCCTTCCTGACAAACCGGCTTGATTTTTCCGGTAAAAAATAAATACTGCAATCGGTTGCATAATAAAAATATATTTCGTACTTTTAACTGAGTGTTTCTGTCATATCCTTTAGATGGGTGATCTATGTTTCGTTATCGAACGATTTTTCCTTTTTGCAAATTTCGAATAGCATAAAATCAAAAGGCTATGAAAGAAAAAGACTTTCCATGACTCAGAGAGACTGACGGTCATTTTTCTGTTTTTCGCGTTAATTAACCTAACCTTTAACTTTAACCTTATCCCTCAATGATGAAAGAAACTACAGAACGTATTTTCCGTCTGAAATACGTTAAAAAATCAGTGTCATGCTTCCTTTCATGCGCTGTTTTGCTGTTTATAACGGCATTTCCTCTTTATTCATCGGGGAATGACCTGTTTCATAACGGCGTAGAAACGGAAGGAGAAGCTGCATCAGCCATTCAGCAACAGCTAACAGTTACAGGTGAGGTAACCGACGAGGAAGGGAACCCGATGCCGGGTGTTAATATCGTTGAAAAGGGTACCATGAACGGGACCATCAGCGATACGAATGGCCGGTATACCCTTACTGTTACCTCACCCGATGCAGTTCTGGTGTTTTCATTTGTCGGTTATGATTCCCAGGAAATTACGGTGGGAAGCCGGAGGATGATTGATGTTATCCTTGTGGAAGCTGTATCAGGTATTGAAGAAGTGGTGGTAGTAGGGTACGGTACGCAGAGAAAAAGCGATATTACCGGATCCATTACCTCGGTGGATGCCGACCGTTTGCGCGATGCCCCGGCTTCAAGCATAACCAAAGCCCTGCAGGGTAAAACGGCGGGGGTGGAAATTGTGAACCTCAGCCGCAGGCCGGGGGGAGATACGCAGATCCGCATCCGTGGTAACAGGTCTCTTTCGGCTTCCAACGATCCGCTCATTGTGGTGGATGGAATACCTTTCGGAGGAAGGCTCAGTGACATTGCCACCGATGACATTGCTTCCATTGAAATATTAAAGGATGCCTCTGCCACGGTGATTTACGGGTCACGTGGTTCGAACGGGGTGATCCTGATCACAACCAGGCGCGGGCAGCCCGGCACATTCAAGGTGGCCTACAACGGGTATGTGGGTGTGAACCAGGTTGCCAGAAAATATGAGGTGTATGATGCCGAAGGATTTGTCAAACTCCGCAGTGTGGCAAATAACAACAGCTATACCACGGATGAAATCTTTTCCTTGCTGAACGGCCGGGAAACTGACTGGCAGGAACTGCTGTACAGGGACGGAATGGTTCAGAACCATGAACTCAATCTTTCCGGTGGGACCGAGCGCACCCGTTATTCATTTACTGGTGGCTATTATCAGGAAGAAGGCATTTTGTCGGAAATGGGATTCAACCGGACCAATATGCGCCTGGCCATCGACCAGAAAATCGGTGAACATGTCATGATCGGGTTCAGCACGATGAATGCTTATGCAGTAACTGACGGTCAGTCGGCCAACCCGATGTTCCAGATCCTGGCCATGTCGCCCCTCAGCATGCCCTATAACCTGGACGGCACGGTAAAAGAACAGCCCATGTATCCCATGGAAGATTATTACAATCCGCTGACCCTCAGGGATACCGAACGCTGGGGGGAAAGGAACAGAAGGGCTACTTCTTTCAACACCCTGTATGCCGAAGTGGATCTTTTCGAAGGATTCAAATACAGGCTGAATGCGGGATTTAATTTCAGCTCGAACAAATATGCCAATTACTATGGCAGTAATACCGTATTCCGGGGGGGAGCCCTGAATCAGGCCCGGGTGGACAACTCGGATAACCTGGGGTATACGATTGAGAACCTGCTGATTTACGAAAAAACCTTTGCGGAAAAACACCGGATCAATTTTACCGGGATGCAGAGTATTCAGCAGGATATTACCACCAGTTCCAGGGTGGATGCTACCGATGTGGCCGCCGATTACATAAAATACCATAACCTTGCGCTGGCAGAAACGGTAGAGGCTCCGAGCGCCAACAACTATTACTCTGACTGGAGGCTGGTTTCCTTTATGGGGCGTATCAATTATGCTTTCAGTGACAAATACCTTCTGACCATTACCGCCAGGGCTGACGGTTCTTCGAGGCTGGCTCCCGGCAACAAATGGCATTATTACCCTGCCGTGGCCGCCGGCTGGAATATCAGGAACGAATCATTCATGGAAAATGTGGATTTCCTGTCTGCCCTGAAGCTGCGTCTGGGTTATGGACAGACATCGAATACTTCCATTAATCCATACAGCACCCTGGGAGGCCTGTCGGGCGCTGTTTATAATTTTGGCGACCGGGGCGTCAAGGGTTATTTTGTATCGAACCTCCCGAATGAAAACCTCAGCTGGGAATACACAAAAACTTCCAATATCGGACTGGATTTCGGATTCCTCAGGGGACGCATCACCGGATCGGTGGATGCTTACCTGCAGCAAACCTATGACCTGCTGCTGGGAAAATCACTCCCCCCTTCCCAGGGAGTGCCGGGCCAGTTTCTTGAAAATGTGGGAGAAACCGAAAACCGCGGGATAGAAATCGCCCTCGACGGTATCATTATCAGCCCCTCTTTCACCGGGGGTTTCCGGTGGGATTTTTCCACCAACCTTTTCCTGAACAGGGAAAAAATTGTGGCATTGCAGGATCCATCGATTGAAAAGGATGTTGGCAATGGCTGGTTTGTGGGATATCCCTCCAGCGCCATCTACGATTATGTGAAAATCGGTATCTGGCAGCTGGGTGAAGAAGCTGAGGCAGCATCGTACGGGAGAGAACCTGGTGATATCAAATTGCTCGACTTTGCAGGAGGCGGTCCCGATGGGGATGAGCCCGACGGCAGGATAACCGATGCCGACAGGAGAGTGCTTGGATCATCCCAGCCCGATTTCATCGGAGGATTTACTTCCTCCTGGGAATACAGAGGGTTTGATCTGAGCGTGGTAGGATATTACCGTGTGGGAGGAATGATTGCCAGTACCCTGCACATGCCCAATAATTACCTGAACCGGCTTGACGGCAGGAGAAACCAGATTGTAGTGGACTACTGGACTCCCGACAATCCCACCAACGACATGCCCAAGCCTGAAGAAGCCTTCGATGCTTCCAGGTCGGATGTACTGGGTTATTTTGACGGCTCTTTTCTTAAGATCAGGAGCATAAACCTGGGGTATACCTTCAGCAAGGAATTCACCCGTTTCCTCGGACCTTCCGGTTCCCTGAGGGCTTATGCTACCGTGGCCGATCCTTTCATCCTGTTTTCACCCTACCTGAAAAAGGGAGGGGTGGATCCGGAACCCACCAACAGGGCCCAGGATGACATTGCCGCTCTGGGATTGCCCGGCAGAACCCTTGTGGTTGGATACAATACACCTCCTACCCGAAGGATCCTGTTCGGCCTGAATGTTTCATTTTAATTCGAAGTACCATGAAAACAATTAGATACATAGTTCTTCTGTTAATTCTTACTCTGGCATTTTCATGTGAAAAATATCTGGAGGAAGAACCGAAATCCCTTCTTACCGCCAAATACCTGGAAACAGAGAACGGAGTGTGGGCTGCCCTTTATTCGGCCTATTCCGACCTGAGGTACTTCTATGGAGGAGAAGGGGCATTGAGCATTACCTGTGCCGGTACGGATGAATGGCAGAAAGGTCCTGACGGAAATGCCAATATCAACCTGTACCTGGAAGGTATGTCTACCGAAGGGTTGCTTGGAAACACCTGGAACTGGGGATATACATCCATCAATACCACCAATGCCGTGGTGAAGTTTGCCCCCGGCTCGGGAATGACGGAAGCCGAAGCAGCCCAGGTAATGGCGGAAGCCAGATACATCCGGGCTACCTGGTATTTTATAATTGTTCAGTCGTACGGCGACTGTCCACTGAACCTGGATTTTATCTCCGAACCTTCCACCGAGGCATACAGAGCCCCTGCTGCCGATGTGTATGAAACCATTATTGAGGATCTGGAATATGCCAAATCGGTACTGCCCCCGATAGCCGAGGAGCCGGGAAGGGCTGATGCCGCAGCAGCCACGCATCTTCTGGCCAAAGTGTACCTGGCCAGGGCCACCCATGAAACGGCCGGGCAGGCTACCGATTACCAGAGCGCCTACGATAACGCCATGGAGCTTATCAACAACAAAGGCAAATATGGTCTTGAATTGTTGCAGGACTTTGCCGATATACATAAACCCCGGAATGAACATAACAGCGAGGTAATTTTTACGGTTGAACGGAATACAGACCCGCTCTATAATGATGCGGCAGAGGAGAACAACAAAAACAACCGGAGCAGTTTCTTTTTCAGGCCCCATTATCAGGTGTGCACAACCTACGGAGGACTGGCCCGTACCATTGAATACGGCCGTCCCTGGATCAGGGTAAGACCTACCAACTACCTGCTCGATGTGGTGTTCGCTGAAAGGGATGATGACACCCGTTACCATACTTCATTCCAGACGGTGTGGCTGGTGAACGATGAGGAATCGCTCACCGATCCTTCCTTCTCGCTTGGCGATACGGCCATATGGCTGCCCGGCACTTTTGATTACGGACCTGTGGGGAAAGTGATGAATATTTACACTCCGGATATGTATTATGACAACACACTTCCCGATGGTTCCAAATCAACCGTGAAGATTTATCCTTCACTGACCAAGTACGACGATATCGACCGGCCGGCTGTCAATGATCCGTCTGTTCGTCCGTTTATTGTCCATAAATTTTCGGAAACCTATCTGATTGCAGCCGAAGCAGCCATGTATCTGGAAAAGCCGGGTGAGGCCCGGACCTATCTGAATGTGATCCGTGCCCGGGCAGCATACGATCCCGACCGGTCAAGCGCCGATAATGCCAATGCCGTTCAGCGGATCACCAATGCCACACCTGCCATGACAGATATCGATGAAGGCATCAGCTTCATTCTGGATGAAAGAAGCCGTGAACTGGCCGGTGAATACATGCGCTGGTGGGATCTTGTCAGAACCCGCACCGCCGACGGACAGGTGCAGCTGCTTTACAGGATTCGTAATCTGGAACCTGAAATTCCTGCAAAAAATACCATCCAGGATTTTCATGTTCTTTACCCGATTCCTCAAAGCCAGATTGACCTGACATCGAACGAATTTCCGCAGAATGAGGGCTATTAGGCAAATTCATGTTCTTACCTTGGGAAATACAAACAAATCTATGAAAATGATACGGATGAAAAATAAAATAGGATTCATGCTGATTTCTTGGCTGGCTGTATCCTTCCTCGTTGGTTGTGAGGAAGAATACGACCCGATGGAATTCGGCATTGTCGACATGAATCACAAAATTACCTCTGTCGACAAGGAAGTGACCGAGCCGGGGGATATTGTCACCTTTACGGGCACCGACCTGGATAAGGTATACAAAATCATGCTGAATGAGGAAACGGTTCCTGTTGTTTTCGAGGCTACAGCCACCGAACTGAAAATGACTGTACCCTCCATGGCACCCCTGGGCGATGTGGTGACCATCAGCCTGTTTTTTTCAGGTAATGGACTGGCTCAAAGAACCATCAGGATCATATCTCCCCCAGTAATCTTTATGTTATCACCATCTGCCGCACAGCCCGGCGAAACCGTCAGGGTTCTGGGCCGCGAATTGTATCTGGCAGAACAGGTAAAAATCGGTGGGGTTGATGTAACCGCTACTTTTACCCTGATTGATGACAAGCAGTTTACAGTGGTTGTCCCTGAAGGATTTACCGGAGGAGATGTGGAGATCATTACCGCTACCGGTAAAGTATCCACCAGTCCGAGCCCGCTGATCCTGGGGACCGAAATCCTGATCAATGATTTCGACGGGAATGAAAACTATTTCAATGGGATCAGCAGTAACGGGAATATGGACGGCGACAAGCTGGAAAGCGAGCCTTTCCCAAGGCTGAACTACTGGACCTTTACCATTACCGACAACGGCACTGGCTGGGGCGGTAATGTAGACTTCTATATTTCCGGCCTGCCTTCTGGTTATGACAATGACAAGATCACCCTGTATCTTGATCTGAAGCTCAGCAGCGCCATGAATGTGAATGTTATGGTTCAGGGCAATGCCAATGTGTACGGCCTGACCAGAGGTTATCAAGCCGGCTGGCAAACCGTGGAAATGCACTTCAGTGATATGGGAACCGGTTATGGAGGAGGCGAACCGTATGGAGAGGTGGAACCTTTTGAGGCCCTGACAGCCGTCAAGGTTCAGCCACCTGCCCAGGCAGGCGACGGGAATTTCGGAGAAACGGTTTCCGTTGATAATATCAGGTTTATCATTGCAAATTAAAAATGTAAGAAGATGAAACGATCATATCATGCAATACGAACCTTCTTTCTGATCCTGCTACTGTTATGGGCTGCAGTCGGCTGCGAGGAGAGTGCGCCCCTGCAGATTGACCCCATTGAAATGGAGGATCCGTTTACCTTCACGCCCACGCATGGTTATCCCGGTACTACCGTGAAAATCGAAGGAGAGGTTACATCGAATGTTGAGGTGGCATCGGTCGGCAGTATTGCTGCCGAGATTGCCTCGTCAGGATCCGGATACATTCATATCGTGGTCCCTGTGGGCGCTACCACCGGAAAGATCAAGCTGGTGAAAGGAAATCAGGTGATTACATCCAATGCACAGTTTGTGGTTGATGAGTCACCAATACCCACCATTATTGAATTTACACCGGCCATTGCTGGCAGCGGTGAGATCGTGACCATTACCGGCAGTATGCTGGATATGGTTGATTCCGTTTACATTGGCAATCTGAAGGCGGAAATTCAGACAGGAGCTACTGCTGCCAGTATGGATATTCTGACTCCCGTGGGAATGCAAACCGGAAAGATCAGGCTTTTCTACACCTACATGACCTCTTATGGGGTGGAGAAAGTGGCTGAGTCAACCAGTGATGCTGATCTGGTGCTTGCCCTGCCAACCATTACTTCGATTGAACCCAATATTCTTGCACTGAATATAGGCGATGTGGTTACCATTACAGGCACCATGCTCGATGAGGTTACGGAGGTGAAGTTCGCCGATCTGGTGGCCGATTTTGATATTGTCAGTGCTACGGAACTGACGGCCACTGTTCCTGTAGGGGCTACCACCGGAGAGTTGACTCTGACAGTTCCGGACGGCATGGTGTCAGCAGGGACATTCAGGGTTAATCTGCCTGTCATTGACAGTTTCAGCCCCGACAAAGGAGAGGAAGATGGCGGGATTATCCGGGCCTTCTCCATTTCGGGTACCAAACTCGATCTGGTGGATAATGTTCTGATTGGTACCACACCGGCAGATATTCAAACACAAACGGCCACACTGCTGATTGTGACCGTTCCGGGGGATGTAGCCGGCTTTATTACCCTCGAAACCGCCAATGGCAACGTAAAGACCAGTGTGCCTTTCTTCTTTACCGGAGAATTCTGGGTGAATGACTGGGAAACCATCTTTGCTGTCGACAGATACGATCACATTTCAAACAATAACTTCGGCAGCTTTACCCTGGATGAAACAGGCGATTATGCGCATTTCATACTGGGCGATGGGGGCGGTGTGAACAACAGAAGCTTTTATCTGTGGGCTCCCGGATCCACAGACGATAAGTTTTCCCTGTTTACCCCCGATCCCGACGGGGTGTATCTTGAATTTGACCTGAACGTGATGGAAATTCCCGATTCCTGCAAACTGGAAGACGGAACTGTGAAGATCAAGGTATTTGCCATGGATTCAAAAGGATGGGGCGCCAGCGGCGAATATTCCTACGGGTACAATGGGCCCACCGTTAATCTGATGGCCGATGGAGATTGGCACCACTTTTCATTTCATCTGAAAGATTTCGTGGCATCGAATAATAGCGGTCTGTATACGGTTGATCAGGTGAGTCCCCAGGCAGGAGCATTCTGTCATCCCAACAGCCTGCGTATCCTTGCTTTTGTGTTCGGTACTGCCACAGAAAACGGGCATATGGTGCTTGGGTTAGATAATGTCAAGTTCGTGATTAACTGACATGTTTTTAGGTTTAGGAAGTGTCCGCAGATTGGTTCTGCGGACACTTTTTTATCTTTATACGGTAAATATCATGGTTTCGCTTTATGAAACGTGAAATCATTATCATATGGATGCTTCTGGCCGGCAATATTTCATGCCACAAGGAAAATCCTCTCCCTGAAGAAAAGGATTCACGTCCGAAAAACCTGGAAGAGTATTATCAGGTGACAGAAGGACTGAAGGATTATTACACCCCGGACGAATATTTTTTAATGGGCGCTGCCATTGAACCCGTTTCGACGGATGATCCTGATGATATCACTCTGATGCAGCGTCACTACAATAGCCTGACGGCTGAGAATGTCATGAAATGGTCCAGCCTTCAGCCTGTGGAAGGGAACTTCCATTTTGACCCTGCCGACAGGATCGTTGATTTTGCGCAGGCAAACGGAATGAAAGTACGGGGACATACTCTTTGCTGGCATAATCAGTTGCCCGAATGGGTTTTTAAAGACGGGGAAGGTGTCGCCTCCAAAGAGCTGGTATTGCAGCGTTTGCGTAATCATATCACTACGGTTGTAAACCATTTTAAGGGCAAGGTTTATGCCTGGGATGTGGTGAATGAAGCCATTGCCGACGGCTCTGAAATCTACCGGAACTCTCAGTGGTACGGGATATGCGGAACCGACTATATTTTTGAAGCGTTCAGGGCGGCGCGGGATGCCGACCCAGATGCCAGACTGTACTACAACGACTATGCTGCAACCAACCCTGCAAAAACAGACAAAATATACCATTTGTTATCGCAGCTTCAGGATGAGAACCTGGTAGACGGTGTGGGCTTACAGGGTCACTGGAATATAGAGGCTCCGTCGAACGATGTGATCATATCGGCCCTGGAAAAATACCTCTCGCTGGGTGTGGAAATACAGATCACAGAGATGGATGTATCGGTTTATCCATCCAACAATGATCCGGAAACTGAATATACCGAGGCTGTGGCTTTGTCACAGGCAGTGGCTTACGGAAGGTTTTTCGGGTTGTTCAGATCGTACAGGGAACATATTACCGGCGTAACCTTCTGGGGACTTGCTGACAATAAAACCTGGCTGGATAATTTTCCCGTCCCCGGAAGAAAAAACTATCCTTTCCTTTTCGATGAGGAATATAAGCCCAAGCGGGCTTATTTTACGGTCATTGATTTTTAGTATCCGGCACCTTGCGGTAAAAACTTTCCGGAGGACCCAGGTAACTGGGCTTCAACCCACCTGTGTTTACCACGATCTTTTGTATAACGACACCGGGATCAACCATCCAGATCTTCAGGGTATGATATCCTGGCTCTTCTATCGTGTGGTTTGTGGTACTGAAACGGGCATTATCCATCACAGTATTTTCCCAGTCCCTGTTTCCGTTTCTGGCGTCAAAATCTGCCGGCACCAGGGTAATTATCCTGGGTGACTTTTGATCGAATGAAACGGCGTACCGCAAGGGCCGGCTGGGAAGAAAATTCAGGGTAGGAGAAAAAATACCCGTCACCTCTATCTCTCCGGTGGTGAAGAGATACATTCTGTATTCAAGGCAGGCTGCATTAACTCCGGGGTCAAAAGGAGGAGCGTCAACCGGCGCTGCCGCCCTCATCGCCGAAAGGGTATGGCCGTAGTCTTCGATACGGGTCCAATGGCTGTTTTCCTTATGGGTTTTGTTTGTGTAGTGTTCTGCTTCCATGGAGACATATCCCCGGGCCTCCACAAAACCGTCGAGTTTTTCCGGCGATATTTCTGCCGGTTTGAAAGCCCTGGCTTTGACCTGTACCTCTTCACCGGCTCCGGTGATCCTGATCAGACCGGATGAATGTTCGTGTTCTATCCTTTCCCAATCTGCCTCTATCCAGATGCGTCGATCTGTCTCCACAGTTCCCTCTGTTGGTCTGATAGTTATCCATGGAGTATCTGATGAGGCGGAAAAAGTGTAAGGTGTTTTCCCACGATTAAAAATATCAATGAAATATTTCTGCCGGTTAAAAATATCGAAAACGGGAAGAATGGCTTCTTCTCTGGCACCGGGCCAGACTAATTCCGAACCCTCTATGGCTACCCCCATGCTGGCCGGATCGGGGATATCGATCGTTTTCAGATCGATATGACGAAGGCTGTTGACAGGCGGATCCGCCCAGCCGGTATATCCCAGGTGGGCCTGATCCATAAAATGGTTCCATTTTCCTTCGGCCAGTTCGCGGTTGAAATGTCCCATCAGAGCGGTATCGGCACGGAAAAGTTCCCGGGTTTTTTCAGCCATCAGGTTGGTGCTGCTTCTTTTTTGCTTTGCGTAAAGATTGTTTTTCCCGGCCGTTACATACAATTCGTTCACCAGGGCACAGGCTTTAACCGGGAACCATACCAGCTGAAAGAAAGCATCACGATAACCGAACGGCAGTTGATGGTAGATTTCTTCCGCGCTTTCTGCAAGTTGGTTGTATTCTGATACGATACGTTCCGCCTCATGGTAATGAAGCAGGCTGTATGTGTGCGGTGCAAGTAGTTCGGGTTTCCGTCTGCCGTTGAAGCGGGTGTATTCGGCTATAATACGGGCAATTTCCCGGGCATAATCGTTGCCAAACTGCCTGGCAGCCCATTGTTCGGTATATTCCCTGATATTGTCATTCCTGAAGTGATCTGTATTCCATGCCATTCTCAGGAAAAATTCAACAGGGAATTCATACCCTTTGAAATGTCCGGCATTGACAATCCATATCCTGTCGGCTTCGTATTGTTTGGCCAGGTTCATCTGGTCCCAGATCTTCGGAATGGGATTGGTATTGATCCACTGGTAACTGCGTGGTCCTCCGTGATAATCGAAGTGGTAGTATATTCCGGCCCCTCCGCTTCTTTTCCTTTCCCCGGCCGTAGGCAATCTTCGCAGGTTTCCCCAGTTGTCGTCTGACCACAGCAGGGTTACGTTGTCGGGTACCCGCATGCCCAGGTGATAATATTCCTGTACTTCTTTGTAAAGACACCAGAGCTGAGGCACCTGCGTTACATCGGGATGGATCTCTTCGGCAATGATATTCCTTTGTTTTTCAATAATTTTTTCCAGAAATGGAATGTTTACTTCTGGTCCTCCCGGCATCATTTCTGTGTCGTCGGCTCCGCGCAAACCGATGGTTATGATGCTTTCGTAATCCTTATTGCGTCTGATTCCTCCTCTCCAGAATTCTTCGAGCACTTCCGGGTGTGCAACATAATCCCATCTGCCCAGTGTGCGCAGGTAACGGCGGTCCCATTCTTTCTGGGCTCTCAGCATCGGTTCCTGATGTGAAGTGCCCATAACAATGCCGTACTCATCTGCCAGCCGGGGGTTTTCCGGATCGTCTTCATTGAACGCGTTGTTCCACATGGCCGGCCACAGGTAGTTTGCTTTCAGGCGAAGGAGCAGCTCAAAGATCCGGCTGTAAAATTCGGTGTTGTAAGCGGCAACTCCCGGGGGGATGGGAGGATCCTCCTGCGGGGTGACCATTCCGTATTTTTCAGCCACCCAGTTGGTGAGGGCAGGAGCTTCATCGTTGAGAAAAATTCCCCGGTATTTCACTGATGGCTCTCCCTCTGTATACCTTACAGGTTTGATATACAATCCGGTTTGTTTTTTTACAGGAACGTCTGCCCACCAGTACCAGGGTGAGACGCCTATTTGTTCCGAAATTTCATAAATTCCGTAAATGGTTCCCCGCTTGTCGCTTCCGGCAACAACCAGGGCCTTATCCACTCCTTCAAAAGGATGCTCAACAACCTGAATGAGAAAGCATTCCCATTTTCCGGCGATATCTTCCGTCGTGATCTTCCCGGCTTCAATCATCCGGTCAATCAGAGGACTTTTCCCAATGGTTCCGGCTACGATTATTTCCCCGTTTTGTGGAACCGTATCGATGGTCAGCTCTGGAATATTTCCGCATACACGCAGAATATCTGCCTGCAGGTCTCTGAATGCCCTGATCACTCCCGGCCAGTCTTTTGAGCTGATGCACAGGGGAGCCGGTTTACCGGAATCGAAAAGAGTGAAAGCCCCTTTTTCTTTCCGGGGTGACACAATTTGGGTTGGTTCGGAAACAGTTTGGGAACATGAATGAAGAACAATAAGCAGGGTCAGTAAACAAACTGCACCCTTGTTTCTGCAATATCTTCCGGCTGTCATAATTGAGTTTTTTATTCCACATCAAGAATAACCGTGGTTACTGATTCGGGTTTCAGTACCACATGGCTGCCGGGTGCAAGATCCGGCAGTTCCCGGTAGAAATTATCTTCTTCACTCTGTATGGCCTTTACCGCCGTAATGGATTTATCGTTCACGCTGAAGTTTACCCTGACGTCCGTCGTCAGGGGATTGACCATGACCAGGGTGATGCTATGACCGCCTGGATCGAGGAAGGCAGTGTGGTATACGGAAGTTATTTCCATGGAAGCATCTACCCTTACATACTCATGGTCGATATTCCCGGCAAAGTGCTTCATGACATGGAAAAAGGGTGTGATCGTGTAATTTCCCGCCTGGTCAATCTGTATCATGGCCTTGCTGTTGGTTTCTGCCCATACCATTTCCCAGTAAATGTATCCCGAGGCATGGGCTTCATTGATTACCTGGATCATATACTGGGCGGTTTTCATCCAGGGGAAGGCAGAAAACTCTGTCATCACTGACGGCTTGTTCCCGTATTCATCACGGATCATGTTGAGCAGGGGTTTGGTTTCCGCAAGCGGAGTTTCGGCCGAGAAATTATAGGTATGAAACCCGTACATATTCAGATAGGGTTTGTCTTTCAGAACATTACAGAATACACCGAATGTGTTTCCTCCGAAAGCACTGGTACCGATGTTTGCCGATTCCGGACCGATGAGCCCGGGGGGATCGGTTCTTTTGCTGATCCTGTCATAAACCAGGTCGAAAGCCGTTTCATACGACGGAAAACCGTCCATCTCGACAGGCCTCCAGGCACAGGTTTCCCATGAATCGGTTACCCAGGTGGGTTCATTCTGGATGCTGAGGTATTCAGGATTGAAGGGAATGTGGTCGAGAACATCAACCCAGTAATCGGCAAACGCCTCGTACATAAATACGCCGTCCTGTTTTTTAAGGGTCCCGTTATTGAGGTTGTTATTGCTTTTCAAGGCTGAAGGGGGCGACCAGGAACTCAACAGGGTCAGAATATTCGGATTATAATGCATGGCCAGTTGATGTAACTGATTGGTTGTGCCGAACAGGGTTTTTATTCCGCTGCTTTCCATTACGTCAGGGGATTTTTCAACGGGATACCCGGCGGGATAATACCAGTTTTTCAGCCTGATGATATCGGTCCCCAGATCTTCAAATAGCAGCTGGCATATCTGGTTTTTGTACGGACTGGTTATGATCCTGTCGGAATACCATGTCAGGGATCCCCCGAATCCCACCATTTTCTGAAAGGTTACGGCAGGGTCGATATGTACCGTGTATATTTTCGGACCGTCGTGATTTTCATTATCGTTCTTTTTACATGAGGAGCAAAGAGATATCAGGATGAGAGTGAATGCGGAAAGAAGGATTGTTTTCATGTTACTGTGAGTAATGTTTTTTTCAGGTCCGAATCCCTGGAGGAAGGTCCGGTCATGATCTCGAATTCGCCCGGCTCAACCACAAATTTCAGATCGATATTGTGAAATGCCAGATGTTCCGGAGTGATATCCAGTGTTACGGTTTTGGTTTCACCGGGTTCCAGCCTGATTTTGAGGAATCCTTTCAGCTCTTTGACCGGGCGGGTTACCGAGCTTACCCTGTCGCGTATATACATCTGGACAATTTCATCTCCGGCTACCTTTCCTGTATTGGTAACATCAATGTAAACCTGCGTGGATTCCTCTTTTCCGATCGTATCTCTTTCAAGTCTGGGCTCACCGTATTCAAAAGTGGTATAACTTAATCCGAAACCGAAAGGAAAGAGGGGTTGAATGTCCTGTGAGATGTAATCCATGAACTGGGCACTCGGTTTATGGTTGTAAAACATGGGTAATTGTCCGGCCGATTTCGGGAAGGTTATGGTCAATTTTCCCGACGGATTCACATCGCCGAAAATAACATCGGTTGCAGCCAGGCCGGTTTCCTGCCCCATGTACCATCCTTCGAGTATAGCGGGTACTTTTTCAGCCAGTTTGTTGATAGAAAGAGGGCGGCCGTTCATCAGGTACAAAACAACAGGTTTCCCGGTGGAGATAATGGCTTCAGCCAGTTCTTCCTGCTCACCGAACAGGTCCAGTGTCATGTTGTCGCCAATATGGGTTTTTGCCCAGGCTTCCCGGCACAAATGTTCGTTTTCCCCCAGGGCCAGTATTACGATATCGGCTTTTTTTGCAACTTTTACCGCCTTCCTGATCAGCCGAAGATTTTCTTCCCTGGAGGCAAAAATGATTTCATCGTATTTCCAGTTAAAATAGCTGGTTGACAGATTGGTGGTAAGCCTGCATCCTTCGGCATACAGCACTTCGGTTTTTTTACTCACCCTGCTTTTGATCCCCTCGAGCAGGCTTGTTTTTTCATAAGGTTCTCCAGAATATCCTCCGAAGAATACATTTCCAGCACAGGGGCCTATCACAGCCACTTTCCTGTATCCGTCTTTTGCCAGAGGCAGGAGATTTTTATTTTTCAGAAGAACGATGGATTCCCTGGCAGCCTGCAGGGCGAGTTCTTTGTGTTGGGGTGATCTGCTTACTTCCACGGCATATTCTTCCGACACATACGGATTTTCAAACAATCCGAGCTCGAATTTCAGCCGGAGGGTCTGTTCCACGGCCTGATTGATATCCACCTGACTGATTTTTCCTTCTTTCAGCAGTTCGGGCAGGTATTTGTACAGATTGGCCTGGGGCAACTCATACTGGATTCCAGTATTGAAACCTGTCATGGCGGCTTCTTTTTCATTGTGCACCACGAAATGTTTTGAAAGCAGTTGCTCTACCCCGTAGTAATCGGAAACCACCAGGCCCTCGAATCCCATTTCCTTTCTCAGCAGTTCTTTGATCAGCCAGGGGTTAGCGTGGGAAGGAACTCCGTCCACTTCATTATAGGAAGGCATCACTGCCACAGGCTTTGCCCTTTCGATGCACATTTTGAAAGGAGGGAGGTGGTAATCGCGCAAAACACGTATGGAGTAGTTGGCGGGTCCCTGATTCTGACCGCCTTCAGGTTGCCCGTGCCCCCACAGGTGTTTGAGGGTGGAGGCCACGTGGTTTTCGGCCACTTCTCCTGTATCCGTACCCTGAAGGCCTTTTACCGCAGCACAGGAAAGCACCCCGTTCAGGTAGGGATCTTCCCCATATGTTTCTTCGGTTCTTCCCCAGCGGGGGTCGCGGCATACATCGATTACAGGGGTGAGGGCAAGATGGGTTCCTCTGGAACGCATTTCACGGGCTATGGCAGCATATACCTTCTCAAAAAGAACCGGATTCCATGAACAGGCCAGGCCGATAGCCTGGGGGAAAACGGTGGATTCGGGCCGCATCAGGCCGTGCTGCCCTTCATCAACGAACAGGGCGGGGATACCCAGCCGGGTTTCTTCCAGGAGGTATTTCTGTATCCTGTTTCTAAGTTTCACGGTGTCTTTTATTCCGAAAGGAGCCGGATGGATGGAATGGCATCCCTTGCCGAAAATTTCTTTCATTTTCTCCGGGTCACTGAAAATATCCTCGTTGAAATCTTCCACTCCTCCGTTCCACAAGCCCATGAGCTGGGCTACTTTTTCTTCCAGGGTCATATGTTGCAGCAGGTCCTTGACTCTTTCATCCACCGGCAACCGGGGATTCTTATAGGCTGCTTTCTGTAATTCATCTTTTTTTAACCTGTCTTCCATAATGGGAATGATTTATCCGTTCGTATTCGAATGTTTAATTGACGGCTGTTTCCATCACAGCGTCGTATGCCGGCTTTGGCTGGTAATTCCGGTCAAAGAGCAGAGGATAGTTCGTTCTGCCCCTTACAGGCCAGTTGTTTTTCCATGAATACCCGTCGTGAAGGCCCCAGAATGTAACCCGGTCAAGCACGGCATGGTGTTTCAGGAAAATGTTGAAAATGTCGGCATAGCGTTGTGCCAGCGCCTGTTGCATGGAATCGGGCAATGATTCGGGCCAGGGATTCATAGCCTGCATGAATTCAGCCGTATGGCTGATATCGGCCCCCATGCCCTCATAGGGGGAAGGAAGTACATCGATATCCAGTTCGGTGATATGCACTTTCAGTCCCAGTGAGGAAAAAATGGTCAAACTGCTGTCAATAACTTCCAGCGAAGGGCTGTTCAGGTGCCAGTGTCCCTGAATGCCAACCCCGTCTATTTTTACACCGTTTTTTATCAGACTTTGAAGAAGTTTTACAGCGCCTTCCCGTTTTCCGGGCTGTTCGATGTTATAATCGTTGTAATACAGTTCGGCCCTGGGGTCTGCTTCGCGGGCAAATTCGAAAGCTTTTTGTACATAGTCTTCTCCTATGATCTCATACCATTTTGTCCGGCGCATCTGTCCGTCTTCGTCCACTGCTTCGTTTACCACATCCCATCCGTGAACTTTTCCTTTGTAACGATCCATTACGGTGAAAATGTGATTTTTCAATACCTCCAGCAGGGCTTCCCTGTCAAGCGGATTTCCCAGGGAATCTTCAAAAACCCAATCGGGGGTTTGCTGATGCCATAGCAGGCAATGTCCCACGATAAACATTCCGTTGCGTTCGCCAAATGCGACCAAACTGTCGGGAACCGTGAAGTTATATTCTCCGGGCCGGGGATGAATACGTTCCCATTTCATGGCGTTTTCGGCTGTAATGGAGTTAAAATGCCTGATAACAAAGGGAAGAGCAGCAGAGTCTATTGCCATAATCTGATTGGTGTTCAGGGCTGCACCGATCAGAAAATGATCGGTAAATTTGTCCTTCAGCCCGGGTTCAGGCCTGCTGCAGGAATTCAACAGGAGCATGAAGGCAATGAATCCGGCAATGGGTTTTACTAGGTTGTTGATCAGTTGGATTTTCATGGTTAACGGGATTAAATGATTCAATACTTCAGGGTATGGACTTATTCAGTTTCATATGATTTGCGACGTGCTTCCAGTTCATTTTGCATCTGGTATTCGGTTTCCCGGTTGATCTCATAAAAGAACAGGGCAATGATGCAACCCAGCAGGGCAAGGGAAGGATATACGCTCAAGCCCAGACGGATACCCAGTATGGAGGTTGCTGTTTGCTCCACATTGGCTATATATCCGTATTTTGACAGGATCAGGCCTGCCAGTGAACCGCCCAGGGCCAGCCCTACTTTCAGGCCCACAGTGATTCCTGCAAATACAATTCCCGTAGCTCTCCGGTTGTTTTTCCAGTCGGCAAAATCGGCTACATCGGCTGCCATGGCCCAGGGGAGAGGCATGGTCACTCCCCAAGCAAAGTTGAAAAGCACCGAGAGAATAAAAGCGTAGATTACCCCGTTTGCCGGAATCAACATGAACAGAGCGGCCAGTATCATGCTTATGATAATCCAGGTGTGGAAAGTGTTCCGTTTTCCAAATCTGGCTGCCAGCGGGTTTGATACGGCAATTCCCACTATGGCGGCAAGCTGGCTGACAATATTGACCACACTGAAAGTATTTCCGGCTATATCGGCTGCCTCACTGGTAAAGCCCACAAAAGCGAGCAAACCGAAAAGGTATTTGTCAAGCCCCACCAAAAACGCTTTCTGTATTTCTATATTAAGATAATATTTGAAATAGTATACCAGAATGCTGTTTCTGATTCCCAGAAAGGTGAACATCAACACAAATACAATGAACATGATGAGCCAGGGACGGTTCTTCAGCAGGTCGGAAAGATCCTGCTTCAGGCTGGTGCTTTGCTGGGGGCGTGGTTTGATCCTTTCCCTGGTGGTGGTGAAAGTAATCAGAAAAAACACCAGGGCAATGGCGCTGAATATACCCATGGTGATCTGGAATCCTTTCGCCAGATTTCCCTGCCCGAAATGATTGACCATGGGCAGGGCGAGTCCCTGAATGGCCAGGGTTGCAATGACCACCATTACGAAACGGTAGGAGGAAAGACTGGTCCTTTCCACCATATCGCCGGTAATCACTCCGCTCAGGGCGGAATAGGGGACATTGTTGGCCGAGTAGACCGTCATCAGCAGGATATATGTTACATAGGCATACACAATTTTCCCGGTCTGCCCCCAGTCGGGCGTGGTGAATGCCAGGAATCCGATAATGCCGAACGGGACGGCTGTCCAAAGGATCCAGGGACGGAATTTTCCCCAGCGGGTTCGGGTACGGTCGGCCAAAAAACCGAAAAACGGATCGCAAACGGCTCCCCATAAACGGGCGGCCAGGAATAACCATGCTGCGGTAGCAGCATGTAGCCCGAATGCATCGGTGTAAAAGCTCAACTGCAGGAGCATCAGGGTCTGGAAAATAAAGTTGGCTGCACCGTCTCCCAGGCTGAAGCCAAATTTTTCCCTGAAACTGAGTTTTTTAATCTGGGTTTGCATATATCATTTTAATGTAAGTGGGTTAATGAAAGAATTAAAAATAAATATTTTTAAAATTATATGCAACCGATTGCAGTTTATTGGTAAAATAATTTCATTAAAAAGAAATTTATGCTTAATTTGTACTATAGAATTGAATTATGAAAAGCGGAAAGGACGTTACGATTTATGATATTGCCAGGGAACTGAATATTTCTGCTTCAACTGTCAGCCGGGGATTGAAGAATCATCCTCACGTGAGAAAGGAGGTGAAGAAAAAAATTCTTTCCACTGCACGGAGGTTGGGTTATCAGAAAAACAAATTTGCCAGCGACCTGAGGCAAAAACGAACCCATACTATCGGAGTGATCGTGCCCCGTCTTGACAGTTATTTTGTGTCGACTGTCATTTCCGGTATGGAAAAGGTGGCTAATAAGGCAGGTTATAACTTAATTATAAGCCAGTCGCAGGAATCGGCCCAGAAGGAAAGTTCCATTGTAACCACCATGTTTAACAGCCAGGTTGACGGATTGATGATTTCCCTGTCGTACAATACCAGGAATCTGGATCACCTGAATATTTTATTCAGAAAGAAAATTCCCATTGTTTTTTTCGATCGTGTATGCGATCATCCCAAGTGCAAAAGTGTGGTGATCAATAATTACAGGGCAGGTTATGAAGTAACTGAGCACCTGATCAAACAGGGATGTAAAAGGATCGTGCACCTGGGAGGAAGCCTGATCCGGAATGTGTATAATGATCGTTATCAGGGATACCGGCAGGCTCTGGCCGATCACAACATTCCTCATGACGATAAACTGGTGATCATCAGCGATTTAAGTAATCAATCGGGAAGGGATGCTGCCCGCAGGATCATGGGCTGGAAAAACCTGCCCGACGGAATTTTCGCCGCCAATGATAATTCGGCTGTTTCTGCCATTTGTGAACTGAAACGGTCGGGAATCAAAATACCTGAAGATATTGCCATTGCGGGATTTAACAATGATCCGGTATCCCGGGTGGTGGAACCGAACCTGACCACCGTGCATTACCCGGGAAGGGAAATGGGAGAAATATCGGCAGATACTTTGATCAACGCACTGAATCAAAGTCAGTCGGAGATTCTCAACAGCATTGTGCTGAGCCATTCACTGATCATTCGCGAATCTTCCAGAAGAAAGTCAAATCATGTTTGAATCCGGTTTAACGTTTTTTCATGAGACCTTTTTCCCTGTTTTTGTGCATTTTGTTTCTATTCATTCCCCGGATATCGCTGGGAGAAAACAATGACCTCCTGTGGCTCGGATATCACCGGATTTCAGATGAACGTACCCTGGAACAGTACAGGAATACAGTCAGTGCCTGGATGATCGAAGGCGATTCGGAAACACTTCGGGTGGCCGGAGAAGAATTGCAGAGGGGACTGGACGGATTGCTCGGCACTTCTGTTCCCCGGGTAAACCGGATCACTCGCAACGGAACGGTTGTTGCCGGCACTCCCGGACATTCGGAACGGATCGCTTCCATGGGCCTGAAGAAAAGGCTTGAAACCCTGGGAGAAGAAGGGTACCTGATTGTGAGCGACAGCATTGACAACAAAAAGGTGCTGGTAATCGCTGCCAACCGGGATATCGGGGTTCTGTACGGAGTGTTTCACCTCCTGCGAATGATGCAAACCTGCCGGGATATCGGAAGGATAGAGCTCGAAAATTCACCGGAAACAGATATCCGGGTACTGAACCACTGGGATAATCTGGACAGGACAGTAGAACGGGGATATGCTGGATTCTCGCTCTGGGACTGGCACAGGCTGCCCGGATACATTTCTCCGGTTTACCGTGAATATGCCCGGATGAATGCATCGGTAGGTATCAACGGAACCGTTCTGAACAATGTCAACGCCAATGCCCTGATCCTTACCCCCCGCTATCTGAAAAAAGTGGCTGCCCTGGCCGATGTTTTCAGGCCTTATGGGATCAGGGTATATCTGTCCGCCCGCTTCAGCGCCCCGGTAGAAACAGGGAATTTGAAAACAGCCGACCCGCTTGATGAAGAGGTGAGGGCCTGGTGGAATGACAAAGCAGGCGAAATTTACCGGTATATCCCCGATTTCGGAGGGTTCCTGGTAAAAGCCAATTCAGAAGGACAGCCCGGACCCCAGGATTATGGCCGTACCCATGCTGATGGTGCCAACATGCTGGCCGATGCCCTGGACCCCCACGGGGGAATTGTGATGTGGCGTGCCTTTGTGTATGATAACCGGGTGCCCGAAGACAGGGCCAAACAGGCCTACAATGAATTTGTTCCCCTCGACGGCCATTTCAGGGACAATGTGCTGGTCCAGGTAAAAAACGGTCCCATCGATTTTCAACCCAGAGAACCTTTTCATCCCCTGTTCGGCGCCATGCCCCAAACACCCCTGATGATGGAATTCCAGATCACCCAGGAATACCTTGGTTTTGCCACGCACCTGGTATATCTGGGCACTTTGTTCAAGGAGTGTCTCGATGCCGATACCTATGCCAGAGGGAAAGGTTCCACGGTGGCCAGGGTGATTGACGGTTCCCTGGAAAATAAAAAAATATCCGGTATGGCCGGCGTAGCCAACACGGGAAACGACAGGAACTGGACAGGACATCCGTTCGGACAGGCCAACTGGTTCTGTTTCGGCCGTCTGGCATGGGACCCCTATCTTGATGCCGGCGATATCGCTGAAGAATGGATCCGAATGACATTCGGTAACCGCAACGATATGGTGTACATCATCAAAAACATGATGATGGCCTCCCGGGAGATCGCCGTTCATTATATGACCCCCCTGGGGCTGCATCATATTATGGCCGAGGGCCATCATTACGGACCCGGACCCTGGGTCAGCTCCGGCCGGCCCGACTGGACATCGGTATATTATCATCAGGCTGATTCTGAAGGGATTGGTTTTGACAGGACCCGCAGCGGCAGCAATGCTCTGGAACAATACCATCCACCGGTGAGAGATCTGTATGAAAATCCTGAAACCTGCCCCGAAGAATACCTGCTGTGGTTCCATCATCTGCCATGGGATTTCACGATGAGTTCCGGCAAAACCCTGTGGGAGGAATTGTGCTACCGGTATTACCGGGGCGCCGAAAATGTGGTATGGCTAAGGAATGAATGGGAAAAAACGAAGGAATGGGTTGACAGGGAACGGTTTGAACAGGTGCGGATGCTTTTGAAGATACAGGAAAAAGAGGCTGACTGGTGGAGAAATGCCTGTGTGCTTTATTTTCAGTCTGTTTCGGGGAAACCCATACCGGAAGGGCTGGAACCTCCCGAACATGATCTTTCCTATTATGAAAATCTCAGGTTCCACTATGTGCCGGGGCATTGAAGTGCAGAATTGATAAACTTTAATAAATTATGAGTAAACAAGAAAATAAAATTGCCATCATTACCGGGGGATCGTCGGGCCTTGGCCTGGCAACGGCCAGAAAATTCGTCAGTGAAGGGATCAGGGTGGTAGTGATTGGCCGCGATTCCCGGAAGCTGCAGCATGCATCGAAAATACTCGGAGAAAAGGCAATGTGCCTGGTTTTTGATCTGAATGAACTGGAGAATATTCCGGGACTGGTGAAGAAAATATTCGGTGAATTTGGGACGATCGATATCCTGGTAAACAATGCCGGGATACACCTGAAGAAAGATTTTTTCGAAACCACCGACGAGGAGTACAGCCGGATCATTCATGTCAATCAGATGGCCGTGTTTGCCCTTACCCGCGAAGTGGCAGGTGTAATGAAAAAAACAGGCGGAGGTGTGGTACTTAATATCAGTTCCATGGCTTCACAGTACGGTCTTCCCAAAGTCATTGCCTATTCTGCAGCCAAGGCGGCAGTGGAAGGAATGACCCGGGCCATGACAGTCGACCTGTCGCCCCTGGGCATCCGGGTGAACTGTATTGCCCCCGGATTTATTATGACCAGCATGTCGGAAAATGCTTTTGACAATGATCCGGAAAGAAAGGCAAGGGTTCTGGCGCGGACTCCCCTCGGCAGGCTGGGAACTCCCGAGGAAGTGGCTGAGGCAGCCTATTTCCTGGTGTCCGATGCGTCTTCTTTTATTTCCGGTGTTGTGTTACCGGTTGACGGCGGAAACTCCGTCGGATTTTAAATATATTTCCCGTTCTTTTTGAAGATATGCGGGGAACCCACATGATAAGCACACTTCAGTTCAATGTTGACGGCATATGAAAATAACGGATGCAAAAGTCATTGTCACCTGCCCAGGGAGGAATTTTGTTACCCTGAAGGTTTACACCAATGAGGGAATATACGGCCTGGGGGATGCTACCCTCAACGGCAGGGAGAAGTCGGTGGTTTCATACCTGGAAGATCATTGTATTCCTGCCCTGATAGGGAAAGATCCCGATAATATTGAAGACATCTGGCATTACTTTTACAAAGGAGCCTACTGGAAGCGAGGGCCGGTTACCATGACGGCGGTGTCGGCCATCGATATGGCCCTGTGGGATATCAAGGCGAAAAAGCTGAATACCCCCCTTTTTAACCTTCTGGGAGGAAAAAGCCGTGACCGGGTACTGGTGTATGCCCATGCCTCGGGAAAAGAAATGAACGAGACCGTTGAAAGAACGGGAAAGCTGATCGATGAGGGATATCAGGCTGTCAGGGTGCAATCGGGTATTCCGGGAGTGTCTCATGCCTACGGTGTAACAAGGGAAGAGAAACGGTATGAGCCGGCCGGGAAGGGTATCCCGTTTGAAGAGCAATGGAACACGTCAAGGTACTTACAGTATATCCCCGAACTTTTTGAGAAACTGAGGGCAACTTTCGGAAATGAGATACACCTGTTGCACGATGTGCATCACCGGTGCAGCCCCATGGAAGCTGCCCGGCTGGCAAAGGAACTGGAGCCCAGCCACCTTTTCTGGCTGGAAGACCCGGTCAGCGCCGAACTGCAGGAAAGCCTCCGGCTGATAAGAATGCATTCCACTACTCCCATTGCGATTGGAGAGGTATTCAACACGGTATACGATTTTACCACCCTGGTTACGGAACAGCTTATCGATTACATCCGCATGCCCCTGGTGCACGGCGGCGGAATTACGCATTTGCTTAAAGCGGCCGCCTTTGCTTCCTTTTACCATGTACGGACAGGTTTTCACGGCGCTACCGATCTGTCACCAGTGAATATGGCGGCTGCCCTGCATTTTGATCTGGCTGTAAACAATTTCGGTATACAGGAATACATGGTACACGAGAACGTGGTGAACGAGGTTTTCCGGATCAATTACCATTTTGAGAAGGGCTATCTGTACATTGACAACACTCCGGGAATCGGTGTGGATATTGACGAGGGGAAAGCCGCGAAATATCCGTATTCTATGGCTTCGCTGCCTGTAAGCAGGAAAGAAGACGGTACGATGTTTTACTGGTAATGAATACCGGTTGATTACGCCCGCAGGCCATCTACATTGTTCTGGCGGCCGCTTCGGGTTGCTCATGCAATAACAAAAGCCCGGGATATTGGTTCCGGGCTTTTTCTCTGATGGTTCAGAATATCCCTCTACTTCTTCAGCACGGTTTTCAGCACTTTCTCCTTGTCCAGAGGCTTGGTGCAGAAGAACCAGTCGTAGCACTTCATCTCGTCCTTGCTTTCCATTCTTTCCTTTGCGGTGCCACAGGATCCGGCTGTGGGAACGATCACATCATCGCCCGGACGCCAGTCGGCCGGCAGGGCCACCCCGAACTTATCGGCTGTCTGCAGGCCGATCAGCACCCGGTACAGTTCGTCGAAATTACGTCCCAGGCTCAGAGGATAGTAAATGATGGTACGGATAATTCCCTGAGGGTCAATAAAGAATACGGCTCTTACCGCTTTGGTATTGGCTTCGCCGGGCATGATCATCCCGTATTTTTTTGCCACTTCCATGGTGATGTCCTCGATCAATGGGAATGTTACCTCCACATCCTTCATGCCTTTGTATTCGATCTTTTCTTTGATAGTACGAAGCCAGGCAATATGGCTGTACAATCCGTCAACGGAAAGACCAACCAGCTTGCAGTTGGCTTCTTCGAACTGTTTTTCCATGGTGGCAAAGGTCATGAATTCCGAGGTGCAAACCGGGGTAAAATCGGCCGGGTGACTGAACAGAATCACCCAGTTCCCTTTGTAATCTTCCGGGAAATTGATCTCTCCCTGTGTGGTCACGGCTTTGAAAGCCGGCGCCGGTTCCCCGATACGGGGCATAACATTCGTCTGTACTTCCTGTGTTGTTTCCATGTTGTTATGATTTTATTGGTTTATATAATGATGTTTTGTGTTGGCTATTTATGGTGGCGGGAATCATGTCCTTGCTCATCATCCGTTCCGGTGTCTGTAAAATTTCCTACCAGCTGGAGCCTGATCTCTTCCAGGTGAAACCCCGGAATTTGTTTCTTCCTGAAATAATCCTCCAGCATGCGGGTCAGTTCGTCATCAAAATAATCGGTGATCTGCCCCGATTGAGCGGTGTACAGATGATGATGCGGCTCTGTCCGGGCATCGAACCGCATAATGTCGCGGTCGGAAGTAACCCGCTTGATCATGCCTTTTTCAACAAAAGTTTCCAGGATTTTGTATACGGTTCCGGTGGCGATGTGCGGATATTTTTCCCTGATCACACCGGTAATGGTATCGGTAGAGGGGTGTGTGTTCATGCTTCTGAGGGTTTCCAGAACCGCCAGCCGCTGCGGTGTAACCTTCAACCCGTGCTTGATAAGCGTATTTCTGGCATCCTCTTCGAACATGATAATAAATATTAAATGATAATAATTCTTAAATAAGAATGTGTAAATATAAGAATATTATTTATACCTGTCAATACCCAGAGGAAAAAAATTTAGGGGAATACCTTTTTACAGGTCATTCCCCGTTTCAATTTCCATGGAGCCCCGGAACGGGTTCAGATTCCGGTCAGCTCATTGGCCCGCCAGCTGTCGATGGTATCCAGGGGATAAATAGGCCTCGGGATGTGTTCGTATTTCAGCCCGGACGGATCGATGTTGCTCAGTCCGGGTGTTTTGATGTTGAATGTTTTCCGGTTGTACAGCAGGTACCGGTAACGGAAGGGGAAAAGGTTTTTCACCACCACGATATCGGCTTTCCAGAGGGACAGTCCAAGGTCCCTGAATTCCGACGGATAACGCGAAGCCATGGGAAGTTCGGAAAGCACCAGGTGTATCCCGTCGTGTTTGATGATCAGGGTTTTCCCGAAAGAAGTTTCTTCTTTCCTGATGATTACTCCTGAATAGGGTATGGTTTTATTGTATGCTGTATCAATCTTGCCTCCGACCATGAGGGTTACCTCATCACCCACCTCGTTTTTCCAGGCCTCCCTGGTGGCCTGTTCATCACGCAGGGTGATGTATGAGGTAAGGTCGCTGCCGTGTTCCAGCAGGGCTTTGAGTATCCAGGTGCTTTCCCCGGGGGTGCCGGTGCCAACGGCATCGGAAACATCGCAGAAAACGGTGGTGCCCAGCATACGGGCCAGCTTTTTTTTACGTGCCAGCCCGATGGCTTCTTCCGGGCTGTTGCCTTCGGGCTGGGGTACATCGCGTACCGCCCAGGCCATGGCGGCAATACTGTCGGCCATTTCCTGTGCCAGCTCCTGGTTCCCGTTCGTTATGGCGATGGTGGAATAGCCCAGTTCGGGCTCGTCGATCCAGATATGGACAGGGAAAAAAGAAACCGAAAGTACCTCATCTTTCCTTTCCATTTTTTTCATGGTGCGGAAGATCTTCCGGAAAGGAGGCAGGAAATCGATGTTCATTCCTCCCCCTTTGAGCAGGCGCATTTTGTTTACCGTCATCACCGGATCGATCTCATCCAGCACGGTACGGATCAGCAGGCTTCCGGTGCGGTATCCGGTGTCGAAATGATCGCGGTGCGGATTGGTGTGGTAACCCACCAGAATATCGGCTGCCTGTTCCCGGCGGCGGGTGATGCTGGCGTGCAGGTCAAAACTGGCGGCAATGGGGATATCCTCTCCCACCAGGGCCCGCAGTTCCTGCAGCAGATCCCCTTCCGGGTCGAACATGCCTTCCACTCCCATGGCTCCGTGTAGGGAAAGGTAGATCCCATCCACCTTTTTCTGTTCTCTGACTCCCGAAAGAATGGTTTCCTTCATTGCCGAGTAGAAAGTACTGTCAATGGGCCCGCCCGACATGGATTTGGCCTGGACCAGGGGAATAGTGCGTATCCTTCCTTTTCCGTGCTTCTTTACGGCTTTCAGGAAACCTGCCAGTTGCTTTTTTTCTTCGGCGGCAGAAGTTACCACCTCATCACCAAAGAACAGGTGGTCGGCTTTGAAATCGCGTTCGGTGGTCAGCACGGGCGAAAAGGAGTTCACCTCGTGCATGAATTCGGCATACAGAATAATTTTGGTATCATCTGTATCAACCGGTTCCTGTTTCTGTGAGCAGGAAGGAAAAAACAGGATGGTGGAAAACAACAGGCCTGTTATGCAGGTTGATCTCATAGGAGAGTGGTTTTGATGGTTTGTTGCCGCAAGTTAATAAATCTGTGGTTTTTCTGGCAGGTACTACCGGTTGATACGACTGGTGTCAATACCCGGCATGTTGGTAACGGGAGGAAAATCCACTGATGTCCAAACTGCAGTGGTGTTCAGACAGGCCCATGTGACAGGGTATTTTTCCTGTCCGGCCAAAAGTTGCTGTGGTGATGAAGGGGGAAGCGGAGATTTTGAAGGATTCAGGTAAAAAATTTCTGAGCTCGTTTTACGGTTCTGATTAATTCATAACCACTATTTTTATTTCACCGACGGCAGTTTTTCCTTCGGCAGTTACCGTACAACGGATGGTGAAATCATTTGCCGGTGCGGTTATCGGAAGGGTATCCGAAGGTTCGGTGAGGCCATGGATTTCTTTTACCGTGCTGAAACCCGTTTCCCCGGAAAGTTTCCTTTCCCATAAAAAAGAATACGGAGCGGTCCCGTATTCCACTGTGGCAGTGATCGTAACGAAAGTCCCTTCGGTTATGGCAGCCGGTTCTACATGCAGGCTCAGTTCGGGCGGAAGAGGTTTCCCTTCCTGGCTTACAGGGATCAATAGTGTTGTTCCCCCGCCTGTGACCACGATATTCTCCGTACGGATCTGCTCAGACAGGTTTTCCTCCACAACAATGATCAATTGCTCGTTTGTACAATCCATTATGGTGACCCAGTCAGCGGAAACCTGTGCGTCCAGGGGTTCGCATCCGGTATAGATTAGTGACACCCGGATCCCGTCGGCCGGA